>JALZDD010001036.1 GCA_030862715.1 Actinomycetota bacterium
GCGGTAGCGGGGGCGGGGATCGAACCCGCGACCTCACGATTATGAGTCGTGCGCTCTAACCGCCTGAGCTACCCCGCCTCAACAGGAATCAGGCCCGCAGTATTCCTACTGCGGGACCTTCAACCCAGAATCCTAATGGACCCAGAGCCCCTTTACGGAATCGAACCGTAGACCTTCTCCTTACCATGGAGACGCTCTGCCGACTGAGCTAAAGGGGCGTTGCGTGAGAGAACATTACGGTAGGGGCGCCATGCTCAACAAATCGACACGGCCCTTCCCTCCGTCGACCGCATCATCGCAGGTCAGCGGGGTCCTCGGCGCCGCGATCGGGCTCCCAGATGCGCGCGAAACCCATCGCCTCCTCGAGCTCATATGACAGCTCGAGGAGCATTCGCTCACGCCCCGGCGCCGCCCCGAACATCATCCCCTGGGGAAGCCCGGCGAGGGTCTGCTGAACCGGTAGCGACACCGCCGGCCCACCGGTGACGTTCTGCCACGGCGTGAACGCGACCCAGTCCATCAGCCCCTTCATGACCAGCTCGTAGATCTGGCCCGGCGCCAGCCGGCCGATCTCCGGGGTCTCGTGGGCGACGGTGGGCGTCAGGACGACGTCGTACGCCGCGTGGAACCCCTCCGCGATCGCCTGCGCCTTGCGCAGCCGGACGATGGCCGCGGGGACGTACTTGGCGTTCTTGATCGTGTGCTGAGCCAGGCCGACCGTGAGGTTGTCGAGCCGGCTGCGGTCCCAGGTCTTGCCGCGGAGCGGACCGGCGTTGACCAGGGCGACCGCCAATGTCCCCCAGTAGAGGACGAAATCGTCGGCGAAGGTCTCGGGCACCGGCGGCTGCACCGCCTCCACGGTGTGCCCGAGCTCCTCGAGCACCGCCGCCGTCTTGAGCGTCAGCTCGGCGACCTCGGGGCTGGCGTCACGCCCGAGCGCACCGGTGAAGATGGCACAGCGCAGCCGCTTCGACCCGGGGCCGGTGACGTCCCCGATCGGCGGCAGCGAGGTGTGATGCGCCTTCTCCGCCTCACGGAAGAAGGCCGCGGTGTCGCGCACCGAGCGGGTCAGCACACCGTCGGTGACGATCTTGAGCGGCAACAGGCCGTAGAGCGGGTCCTGCGGCAGCCGGTCGCGGGTCGGCTTGAGCCCGACCAGCCCGCAGGCAGCCGCCGGGATCCGGATCGAGCCACCGCCGTCGTTGCCGTGGGCGATCGGCACGGCCCCGGCTGCCACCAGCGCACCCGAACCCGCCGAGGAAGCGCCCGCCACGCGGCCGGTGTCCCACGGGTTGCGCACAGCGCCCAGGCGCGCGTGCTCGGCGGTGCCCGAGAACCCGAACTCCGAGAGCTGGGTCTTCCCCAATGACAGCAACCCGAGCTTGAAGAGAAGCTTGGTCATCTCGCCGTTGCGTGAGGCCGGCGGCATGACGTACGCATCCGTACCGTTCCTGGTGGGCACGCCGGCGACGTCGGTGTTGTCCTTGATCAGGGTGGGGACACCGGCGAAGAAGCCGGCCCGAGGAGCACGTGCCTGGATCCGGGCCCGGTCGAAGGTGCGGTAGGCCATCGCTCCGAGCGAGGCGTCGACCGCCTCGATCCGGGCGATGGACGCCTCGACCGCCTCGAGCGTGCTGAAGTCACCGCGCCGCAGGGCCTCGGCGACCCCGACCGCGTCGAGAGTGCCGAGTACGTCGTCGGTGAAGGCGTGCACACGGGCCATGAGACCAACGTTAGGCCGCCGGGAGGTTCAGAGGAGGAAGTACGCCACCAGCGGAACCAGGAGACATGTCACAACCGCGGTGAGCCCCATCGCCAGTCCGGAGAAGGCGCCCTCGACCCGGCTCTCCTCCAGCATCCGGGCGGTGCCGATGCCGTGGGAGACCGCGCCGACGGCGATGCCGCGGGCTCGCGGATCACGGATGCGGAGCAGGGTCAGCACCCGCGGTGCGACCATCGCGGCGAAGGTGCCGATCACGATCGCGAAGCACGCCGACAGCTCCGGGTAGCCACCCAGTCGCTCGGCCAGCGCGATCGTCACCGGGGCGGTGACGGCCTTCGTGGCCATGGTCCGCTCCAGCACGTCGCCGCCACCGAGCCAGCGGACCAGCATGATGCCGCTGACCATCGACACGACCGCGCCGGCGGTCAGCGCGGCCAGGACGGGCACCACCATCCCCTTGAGCCGAGCGACCTGGTGGTAGAGCGGGATCGCCAGCGCGACCGTCGCCGGGCCGAGCAGAAAGCTGATCAGCGTGGTGGCGTCGGCGTAGTCGTCGTAGGTCGTACCGCTGACCGCGAGCAGGGTGCCGACGATCACGATCGCCACGGCCACCGGCTGCGCGAGCGGCGAATGGGTCCGCTTGCGCAGCCACCGCCCGAGCTCGTACGCCGCCACCGTCACGAACAGCCACAGGATGACGCTCACTCGATCTCCTCCCCCGGCGCGCCCTCGGTGCCGGCGACCTCGGGCACGCGGCGCAGGAACAGGCTGAGCACCCAGCCGACGGTGGCCAGCCCGAGGAACCAGGAGCCGAGCAGTGCGACGACGATCGGCACCGCCGCGTCGCGGATGACCGCGAGGTAGGCGATGACGCCGATGCCGGCCGGGATGAAGAAGAGCTGCAGGTGGGAGAGGAAGTAGTCGCCGACCTGGATGACCGGGTCGTTCTCGCCGTCACGGCGCCGCAGGACCAGAGCGACGAAGAGCAGCAACATCCCCACGACGGGTCCGGGCAGCGGGATCCCGGTCAGCTCGACGATCGCGGTTCCGGCCAGCTGGCATCCGAGCAGCCAGAGCAGGCCGACGATCACTGCGGGTCGGAGAGGGACTCGATCGCCATCGCGGCGCAGCCCACAAGGCCCGAGGAGTCGCCGTGGAGCTGGGCCATGAAGGTGAGCTCGCGGGTGGCGATCGGGTTGGAGCGGGCGTAGACGCTCTCGCGGACCCCGGCGGTGTAGAGGTCGAAGGCACCGGCCATGTCGCCGCCGATGACGACGACCTCGGGGTTGAGCAGGTTGACGGCCGTGGCCACGACCTCGCCGAGCTGTCGTCCGCCCTCGCGCAGCAGCCCGCGCGCGACGGCGTCGCCGGCGAGCGCGGCGGCCACCAGGTCGCGTACGTGACCGGCGGGGACGCCGGAGTCGGTCAGCCGCTGAGCGAGCGCCCAGCCGGACGCGACCGTCTCCAGGCAGCCGGTCGAGCCACAGCGGCAGGGCCGGTCTCCGGCCGCGTCGATGCGGGTGTGGCCGATCTCCCCGGCCGCCCCGAGGGCGCCGGTGACGACCTTGCCGTCGACGATGATGCCCATGCCGAGGCCGGTCGAGGCCTTGACGACCAGGGCGTTGCGTACGGGATGGTCGGAGTTGAAGAGCTCCGAGCGCGCCAGCGCGTGGGCGTCATGGGCGAGGATCAGCGGCGCGTCGGTGAGCGCGGTGAAGTAGGGGGCCAGCTGGACGCCGTCCCAGCCCCCCATCGCCGGGGTGTCGATGCTCATCCCCAGATCGGGGTTGACCACCCCGGGCAGGCTCATCCCTATCGCCAGCACCGGCAGGTCGATCGAGGTCACCATCTTGGTCATCCGCTCGACGACCTCGGGCATCAGCACCTCGGCGGAGATGCCGACCT
>JALZDD010001038.1 GCA_030862715.1 Actinomycetota bacterium
AGATCGCGCCCCCTCATAAAGTATGAACTTGGCGCGGCCCAGGGGTGTCCCTGCTCTCACTGGCTTTTGTCGCCGACTGCCGGACAGCTCCGCGCGGCTGCTGCTAGATTCCGCCGGTCCGGCGCGAATACGCCTCATGGGGTATGTGCTCAGGTCGCCCGGCAATCTCCCACCTCGGCAGCGCCTTCGCAGCGCTGACCCGTCTCGAAGGCAGCACACATGTCTCCACGTCGGCGCACGATCGCGCTGATCTCCGCATCAACCTTGGCCAGCACGTTGATCGCGACCGTCGCGTTCGCTCCGACTCTGGCCGTCGCCGCAACGGCCGCCGACGATCCGATGCCGATCGTCCCGGAACTCGTGTACGCCACCAGCGGCACCGTCCAGAACTCGCTCTCCGGCTCGTCGGCGTTCAACCCGATCGATGACCGGACCTGGCTCGGGTTCTGCGACCCGGCCGAGGTCGACCCCAATGAAGGCCGCGGCGACGAAATCATCGACGCCTGTGATGAGACGCCCTCGAGTCAGCGAATGGTCTGGAACTTCGACGAGCAGAACGTCCTGTCGGACCTCAAGCCTGACGACATCGTGTCGGCAACGTTCGCGATCGTCGCAGATCTGGCCTGGGTCGACCAGGAGAACTGTCAACAGGGTGCGCTGGAGCTCTACCGGGGCGCCGATTGGTCCCAGAGCCCATCGGGAGTGTCGACGTACGTGCCGCGCGGGTGCCAGGGCGCCCGCGAATGGAACGGATACGTCCCGTTCGACGCAACTGACCTCGCCAAACAGGCCGCGTCTGGGGATGGTTCCTTGACGGTCGGCGTCAAGGCAGCCGACGAGACTTGCATGTCTTGTGGCTGGAACCGGGTCAAGACCGGGACCCTGCAGATCGTGTTCAACCAGGCTCCCGACGCTCCGACGAGTCTCCGGGTCGGCACGTCCTACCCAGGGGACCTGCCGTGCACTTCGACTCCGCAGTGGCTCAACAGCGACATCTACGCGAGCGCGTTCATCGCCGATCCTGACGATCAGTTCAACAGCAGAGGCGAGAGGGTGACCGCGACCTTCGAGGTCTTCCCCGCCGGCCAATCACCTGATGCAACCCCGATCTTCGAACGCACGGCCACCGAGCAGTACGCCGATGCCCGGGTCGCGGTCACGTTCCCGCCCGACCTGCTCACAGATGGCGCCCTCTACGACCTCTGGGTCACGTCACAGGACGGCTACGGCAAGGTGAGCGACCCGGTTCACTGCACCTTCGGGGTCGATCGCACCGATCCGGAGCCCCCGACCATCACGCCGGTCGTCGGTGGCGAAGCGGTCTACGTCGCAGGCGAGCCCAGAGGCGGATCCGGGATCGCCGGCTACTTCTGGGTCGGCGGGGGCGGGACCGACGTCGAGACGTACCGGTTCGAGGGTGGTACGAGCGCCTACTGCGGCACGGGGGCAACGGCACCCGCCAACGGCACGACCGGCTTCCCCTACACGCCCGACTCCCGGGCCGTATCCATCGAGGGGCGTGTTGTCGCGTGCGCGGTCGACAAGGCCGGCAACTGGAGCCAGACGTCGACCTATGTGTTCGACGTCGCGAGCAGTGACAACCCCGTGGCAACCCCGCCGGCGATCACCGTGAGCGGAGCGTCGTCGTTCACCTACGGAAGCAGCTACGCCTCCAGCATCACGCTCAGCACCGACGCGATCACGCCGTACGGCACGGTCACCGTCAGCGAAGGTTCGACCATCCTCGGCAGTGCGACGTTCGACGCTCGCACGAAGTCGGTCACGATCCCGGCGAAGAAGCTCGCCGTCGGTTCGCACACGCTCACCTACACCTATCAGGCGTTCCCCGGCGCGCCGAGGTGGTCGACGACGAAGAGCGTCAAGGTGGTCGGGACGTTCGTCGCACCGACGCCGACGATCAGCGGCACCGCCAAGGTCGGCAAGACCCTGACCGCGGCACGGGGCACCTGGTCACCAACGCCCAGCACCGTGACGTACCTCTGGAAGGCGGGCTCCACCACGATCAAGTCGAGCACCTCGAACCAGCTGGTCATCCCGGCATCGGCCAAGGGGAAGCAGATCACGGTGAGCGTCGTGGGAACCAAGTCGGGCTACACGACGAAGACCGTGACCAGCGCGAAGACGGCTGTGGTGGTCGCAGGCACGTTCACCGCCCCTCGTCCTTACCTCAAGGGCACCGTCGAGTACGGCCACACCGTGACCGCTGTGCGCGGGACCTGGTCGCCGTCGCCCTCGTCGGTGACGTACATCTGGAAGATCAACGGAACGGTCGTGAAGCGAGGTACGTCGTCGACGCTGTTCCTCCGGAAGGCGTGGAACGGCAAGCAGGTCACCGTCACCGTGATCGGATCCCGGACGGGCTACACGTCCAAGACGATCACGTCGTACGCGAAGACGATCTGATCCGACCGTGAGCTGGGAGCGCGACTCGGCGCGCTCCCAGCGCCATTTCGGGCTCAGCCGAGGAGCTCGCGGCCGATCTCTTCGACCGAGCGGCAGCCAACGAGGCCGACGGAGAGGTCGAGCTCGGCGATCATGTGCTCCAGGACGGCCTGGACACCGGCGGCACCGGCGAGGGCGAGGCCGTAGACGTAGGGCCGGCCGAGGAGGACCGCGTCGGCACCGAGGGCGAGCGCCTTGAGGATGTCGGCGCCGGAGCGGATGCCGGAGTCGAAGAGGACCGGGATGCGGCCGTCGACCTCGTCGACGATGCTCGGCAGGGCGTCGATGGAGGCGATGGCGCCGTCGACCTGGCGGCCGCCGTGGTTGGAGACGATGATCCCGTCGACGCCGTGCTCGAGGGCGCGCCGGGCGTCCTCGGGTGCCTGGAGCCCTTTCAGCACGATCGGCAGGTCGGTCATCTCCCGCAGCCGGTCGAGGTCGTCCCAGATCAGGTCGGAGCGGGAGAAGACGTCGAGGAAGGTCTCGACCGCGGCGCGGGCGTGACCAGAGCGAAGGTTGTCGACGAGCTTGCCGGGATGGTGCTGGGCCATCGAGGCGACCGCGGTGAGGGCCGAGGGGATCTCCCGGAGTCCAGGTCGCACGCTCGTCCCGCTGCCGCCGGAGAGGCGCTTCTCGACAAGGGCGCGGAAGGCCGGGTCGGAGGTGTACTGGGCGATTCCCAGCCCCCGCGCGAAGGGCAGATAGCCCAGATCGAGATCACGCGTACGCCACCCGAGCATGTGCGTGTCGAGGGTGACGACCAGCGCGTCGGAGCCGATGGCCTCGGCGCGGCGTACGAAGGACTCGACGATCGACTCGTCCTTCGACCAGTAGAGCTGGTAGAGCCGCGGGGTGTCGCCCAGGTCCTCGGCGACCTCCTCCATCGGGACCGAAGCCTGGGTGGAGATCACCATCGGGATGCCCGTCGCGCGGGCCGCCGCGGCAACCTCGTGCTCGGCGCGGGGGTGGGCGAGCTCGAGTACGCCGACGGGACCGAGCATCAGCGGCGCCGGCATCTCCACGCCGAACAGCGTGGTGCGCAGGTCGCGGCTCTCGACGTTGGTGAGCATGCGCGGCACCAGCCGGAAGTGGTCGAAGGCGGCGGTGTTGGCGGCGACGGTGCGCTGCTGGCCGGCTCCGCCGTCGACGTACGCCCAGGCCTCCTTGCTCATCGCCCGATGGG
>JALZDD010001040.1 GCA_030862715.1 Actinomycetota bacterium
ACGCCGAGGTCGGACCGGGTTCGGCGGTCTTCGGCGAGGTCCCGGCGGGCGAGTTCTGGTCGGGTTCGCCGGCCGTACGCGCTGCCAGAGAGGCCCGCGGACCGTGGCAGCCGCCCGAGGCGCGAGCTCGGCTCTGGATGCTCCTCTACGGCATCGCGGCCGCCGTCCTCGCCCTGCTCCCCGCGGTCGCGATAGGCGTCGGTGTGCTCGTCGGGGTCGCCCTCGCCGGCGTGCCGGCCTCCTACACCGACCTCGGAGCGCTGCTCGCCTGGAGCCCGGTCGCGGTCGCAGCCGGCTGCGCCACCCTGGCCGCGCTGATCTGGGCGGTGGTGCGGCTCGCGGGTCTGGCGATCACCCCCGGCGTACATCCCGTCCGCAGCCTGGCCGGCGTCGCGGTCTGGTCGACGATGCAGGTGCTCGACGAGGCCCGCACGTGGCTCTTCCCGCTCTACTCCTCGACGCTGACGCCGCTGTGGCTGCGGGCGCTGGGGGCGAAGATCGGCAAGCACGTCGAGGCCTCGACTGTGCTGATGATCCCCGGACTGACGCAGGTCAACGACCAGAGCTTCCTGGCCGACGACACCCTGATCGGCGGCTACGAGCTCGGCGGCGGCTGGCTGCGCGTCGAGCGGGTGAAGATCGGCAAGCGGGCGTTCGTCGGCAACTCCGGAATGGCGGCGCCGGGTCGCAAGGTGCCGAAGGCGTCGCTTGTCGCCGTGCTCAGCGCGGCCCCGCGCCGCAAACGGGCGCAGAAGGGCGAGAGCTGGCTCGGCTCGCCGCCGGCGCCGCTGCGCCGGGCGGCCGGCGAGACCGACTCGGGACGTACCTATGACCCGCCGGTCCGGCTCAAGATCGCCCGGGCGCTCGTCGAGCTGGCCCGGCTGGTGCCGCAGACGCTCGCGATCCTGCTCTACGCCGGGGTCGGATACGTGCTGGTGAGGGTCTGGGAGGCGACCGACCTTCTCGTCGCGATCCTGCTCGCCGGGCCGGTGCTCGCGGTCGCCGGAGCGGTCGCCGCCGGCGTCACGGTGGCGGCGAAATGGCTGCTCGTGGGCCGCATCCGGGCCGGGTCGCACCCGCTGTGGAGCTGGTTCGTGTGGGCCAACGAGCTGGCCGACACCTTCGTCGAGGTGCTCGCCGCGCCCTGGTTCACCGGAGCCGTGTCCGGCACGCCGGTTCTCAACCTCTGGTTCCGCGCCCTCGGCGCTCGGATCGGCCGCGGCGTGTGGATCGAGACCCACTGGCTGCCCGAGACCGACCTCGTCGAGCTCGGCGACGGTGCCACGGTCAACACCGGCACCGTCGTGCAGACCCATCTGTTCCACGACCGCGTCCTGGCCCTCGACGAGGTCGTCCTCCGTCGCGGCGCCACGCTCGGGCCCAACTCGGTGATCCTGCCCGCCGCCGCCATCGGCCGGCATGCGGTCGTCGGTCCGGTCTCGCTGGTCATGCGGGGGGAGAGCCTTCCCGACAAGACCCTGTGGATCGGCAACCCGATCGGTCCCTGGGACCAGGCGGCCCCCTAACATGACCGCCGTGCCGAAGCTCCCCGCAGCCGACCCCTACCTTCCTGGTCACGGGGATCCGTCGTGGAGCGCGACCCACTACGACCTCGAGCTCACCTACGATCTGGTCGGCAACCGGCTCGCGGGCACGGCGACGATCCGCGCGGTCGCCGTCGAGGACATCAACCGCGTCGTCCTCGACCTCGCCTACCTGCGGGTGCAGAAGGTCGCGATCGACGGCCGCCCGCCGGCCAAGTGGGCCCACCACGACCACCGCCTGGTGCTGAACCTCCGCTCGCGGATCGCGGCCGGCGAGGAGTTCGTGGTCACGGTCAGATACTCCGGCAAGCCCCGCCCGGTGGTGCTGTCCCACCACGGCGACGCCGGCTGGGAGGAGCTCGACGACGGTGTCATCGTCGCAGGTCAGCCGCATGGTGCACCGACCTGGTTCCCGTGCAACGACCGTCCCTCCGACAAGGCCCGCTACGCGATCAGCGTGACCACCGCGCCGGGCTATGCGGTCGTCTCCAACGGCGAGCTGACCTCCCGCGTACGCCGCGGCAGCGGGGAGACCTGGCGCTACTGGCAGGCCGAGCCGATGGCGACCTATCTCGCCACCGTGCAGATCGGGCGTTACCGGGTCGTCGACATCGCGCCGGCCGAAGGGCCGGGCGGCCGGGTGCCGATCCGGGCCGCGTACCCGGTCGACGCCACCGCCGGGTTCGAGGCCTCGTTCGGGCGGCAGCGGGAGATGATGGCCTACTTCACCTCCGTCTTCGGGCCCTACCCGTTCGCCTCCTACTCCGTCGTGGTCACCGACGACGAGCTCGAGATCCCGCTCGAGTCGCAGTCGCTGTCGACCTTCGGGCGCAACCACCTCACCGGCGAGTGGTCGGAGGTACGCCTCGTCGCCCACGAGCTCGCCCACCAGTGGTTCGGCAACGCGGTGACGCTGCGCGAGTGGCGTGACATCTGGCTGCACGAGGGTTTCGCCTGCTACAGCGAGTGGCTGTGGTCCGACGCCTCCGGCGGCCGCTCGTGCGGCGATCACGCCCGCCACCATCACCGCCGGCTGTCGGCGCTGCCGCAGAACCTGGTCCTCGCCGACCCCGGTCCCGCGGACATGTTCGACGACCGCGTCTACAAGCGCGGAGCGCTCACCCTGCACGCGCTGCGCCGCACCATCGGCGACGAGGCCTTCTTCACGATCCTGCGCACCTGGGTGGCCCGTCACGGTGGGGGGTCGGTCACCACCGCCGACTTCGAGGCCCTCGCGGCTGAGGTCTGCGGCCGTGACCTCACCCCGCTCTTCGACGCCTGGCTGCGCCGGCCGGCGCTGCCGGACCTGCCCGCCTGACTATCTTTGTGTGCATGCCCGAGCTGACTTTCCGTGACGCCAACCTCGTAGATGTGGACGCCCTGGTCGGGCTGATCGAGTCGGCCTACCGCGGCGACGCCTCCCGCGCCGGGTGGACGACCGAGGCTGACCTGCTCGCGGGTCAGCGCACCGACCCCGAGGGCGTACGCGAGGTGATCACCGCTGCCGGATCCCGCCTGCTCGTCGCCGAGCTGCTCACGGAGAGGCCGGGCGAGATCGTCGCCTGCTGCCAGCTGCAGAAGCGCGAGGCGTATGTCTACTTCGGCATGTTCTCGGTCTCGCCGCAGCTGCAGGGCGGTGGCGTCGGCAAGGCCGTGATGGCCGAGGCCGAGCTGATCGCGCGCGAGTGGGGCGCGGAGGAGATCCGGATGACCGTGATCCGTCAGCGCGAGGACCTGATCGCGTTCTACGAGCGACGCGGGTTCGTGCGCACCGGACGCTTCGAGTCGTTCCCCTACGGCGACGAGCGCTTCGGCCGCCCGCTGCGCGACGACCTCGAGTTCGCCGAGCTCGCGAAACCTCTCTGACCCTGGCCCTGTGACCAAGCTCTGCCCAGCTGCGGCTTTCATCTCCTCTCAGGATCCCGAGAGATCCTGAGAGGCGTGACCACGACCTCAGCCGAACCTGTCCGGGTGCTGCTCGTCGACGACGAGCCGGACGTGCGCACGAGCCTGAAGGGCGGGCTCGCCTTCGAGGGGTACGCCGTGACCACCGCC
>JALZDD010000974.1 GCA_030862715.1 Actinomycetota bacterium
ACCTCGGGAAGACCCGAGGTCGCCCGCCGTCTTGTGTGGCCGGTTGCGGCTCGAGGCGAGCCCTACCGGACCACGTCAGCGGTTGGCGACGAAGGACATCCCGCCGTAGTCGTACTTCTGCCCGAACTCACCGGTCACTGACAGCTTCGAACCGGTCGCCACCTTTCCCGGGAACACGGCGTTCAGCTCGTGGCCACGCACCCGCACCGAGGTCGCTCGAACGTTGCCGGCGGAGATGGTGGTCGGCTTGAGGTCGTCCAGGTAGCGCTCATCCATGGTCGAGGGGAACGTGAGCGTGACCTCGGTCCCGTGTGTCCGCTGACGGACCCGCTGCACCTTGGCCTCCACCGGAGCCGCGACCGGGAACTCGACGTAGGACGGGTGCTCGGCGCTGCGGTGATAGGTCACGACCGGAGCCGGGTCGAGCTCGGGGGTGATCTGCGGAGCGTTCGGCCGCGGAACCGCGACGTTGGAGAAGACCAACCGGATCCGATGGCCGGCCTTGAAGTTGTACGAGAGCGTGGCCAGGTCGAATCGCAGCTCGGCCGGCTCGCCCGGAGTCAACGGCTCATAGTCCTCCTCATAGGCCCGGTGGTACGGCAGCCCGCTGTTGTCGTAGGGCGCATCGTTCAGCTGTCGCAGCGAGGCACGCAGCTGTCCGTCCTCGGTGCCCGGGATCTGGGTGGCGACGCCATCCTCGTCGACGTCGTAGATGAAGGCGAGCACGTCGGCGTCTTCCGCGGTCGAGGAGAGCCACAGGTTGATGATCGGGTTTCCGCTCACCTCGGTGTCGGTGGTCAGCGCCTCCGTCGTGAAGGTCATGCCGCGCTCGTCTCTGTTCGACGAGGTGACGCCATAGTCGACGGTGTAGTCATCACCGGCGTCCGCACTCGTGGGGGAGGTGTCTGTCAACGTTCCGTGATTGACACCCGGGTGGAATGCGTCGTCGTCAGGCTCGCCCAGGTAGTAGCGGTCGGTGGTGGTGTTGGGCAGCGGCCACTGATAGGCGAACTGCCAGTCCTCACCGGTCTCCGAGCCGTTGACCGTTGCGTAGTAGATCGGTGGTTCGTCCATGATCCCGTTCCGGACGCCTTTGAGCCAGTAGTCGAACCAGCGCCGCTCCTCGGCCACGATGTTGAGGTTGTTGGTCGGTTCGACGGTGCCATAGCTGGAGTACACGCAGTGGTTGCCGAGCGAGAGGATCGTCTTGCCCGGGTTGCTGAGCGTGTTGAGCTTCGCGATCACCCCGGACTTCACGCGGTAGTCCTCGCCGTAGTTGGTCGTCTGGTAGTAGGGGATCCCGGAGGCTTCGATCTCGGGGAAGTGGGCGAACGTGTTGACCAGTTCGTGGATCTTGACGCCGGGCCGATCCAGCAGCTCGGCCATCCAGGGAGACGGGCTGTCGCGGAACGGCATGATGCCGGGCTCGGCGTTCCAGCGGTGCTCCTCGCGAGCCTCATCGAGCATCTCGCCGGTGGTGTCCTCATCCACCGGCGCGGCGTTGGCCTCGTTCGACGGCCAGGAGGCTGCCGGGTAGGCGGGCGGATCCATCGGCGCGGTCGCGGTGACACCGTTGATGTCGTAGTACTCGCTCGGGGCGCACTTGGGGAAGATCGCCTTCAGGTGCGGCGCCTGGGTGGCGGCGGCCTGCCACTGAGTGTGTCCGGTGGCAGAACAGCCCCACATGCCGACCTTCCCGTCGGACCATCGCTGGTCGGCGAACCACTCGGTCATGTCGTAGGCGTCCCAGTAGGCCTCAGGCTGCCACTGACCGCGCCGGGCGGTCACGGTGCTGCCATAGGACGCGTACGCCCCGCGCTGATCGACGCGGGCGACCACGTAGCCGTAGGGCACCAGCTCGATCTCGTCCGGGAGGTCCTGTCCTTCGGTCGGACGCCGGTTGTAGGCGGTGTTCTCCCACACCACGGGGAGAGGCTTGGTGACGACCTTGCCGTCCTCGGTGGGTCGGTAGACGTCGACGGCCAGCTTGGTGCCGTCGCGCATCGCGACGTACTGCGAGGTGCGGTGATAGCCGTCGTACCGCACCTTGGTGTAGCCCGAGTACTCGCCGGGTCTGGACACCTTCGCATGGCCTCCGACCGCGGCGGCCGAATCGGCCGACGAGCCTCCGGTGGTCCCGCTGCTGGCCGCATCGCCCGGGACGGCGTACGCCGGCTGGCCCGCGGCCAGCATCGCTAGGAGCGCACCTGCGCTCGCAAGACGTTTCATGCTGCTTCTCCCTGCCGTAGATGACATCTGGGTGTGCTGCATCTAACATTGTGCACCAATAATGATCAACAAATCATCCGAACGTTGTCGTTCATCGATCAATGCTTGTTGACCTCGGCGAGCCAAGTCGCTTACAGTGTTGTTCAACAATTATGTCGTACAAAACGGCACGTCGGTGTCCCGCGAGGGCATCCCGGTAGTGCTCGAGAGGAAGGCAGTCACATGGCGCAAGTTGGGGACAAGCAGGACTGGGACCAGCTGTCCGATGCGGAGTGGAACGAGCGTCTCGACGCGAAGATCGCTCAGTTCAACGACGAGCGGGGCACCATCAAGACGCCGCCTCCGCCGCACGCGATCATGGACAACGAGTACGAGCGCGGGATCAACAACAAGCTCGTCACCGAGGACCTGATCCGTCACTACGCCGACGCGATCGGCGACCCGAACCCGTTGTGGCGGGACCCGTCCTATGCGCAGGGGACCCGATGGGGCGGCATCATCGCGCCGCCGACCTTTGAATCGGCGATCTCGTTCGGCTCGTCCTTCGGTGGCCGCCTGCGGGTTCCCGGGGTTGCCCGGCTCGCCGCCGGCAACAAGCACGACTACTTCAAGCCGTTCCGGCCGATGGACGAGTTCAGCGTCTACGACAAGTACATGGGCTTCGAGGAGAAGGACGTGCCCGGCAAGCCCTACCGGATGTTCATCGAGAGTGTGCCTCGCTACTTCGTGAACCAGCGGGACGAGACCATTGCGGTCGCGACCGGGCGCAACATCTACATGGCCACGCCTCCGGGCAAGCGCGTCGAGAAGAAGAAGGACAGCAGCCTCTACACCGACAAGGTGCGCCACTTCTTCAGTGACGACGAGCTCGACGTCATCCACAAGGACTTCGACGCCCAGCTCGCCGGCGTCAACCGGCGCGGCGCCAAGACGCGCTACTGGGAGGACGTCGTCGAGGGGGAGGACATCACGCCGGTCCACAAGGGCATCTACGACGTCTGCGACGCGTGCGCTCGGACCGTGGTGAGCTGCTACACCTACGCCTTCGCGATCAAGTGGGCTGCGATGCGCAACCACCTCGACCACCACCCGCGAGACCCCGAGACCAACGAGCATCGCTTCCGCCGTGACTGGCACTACGACGACAACGCCGCCCGGCTGTTCGGCGTCCCGTACGCCAACGCCGGCGGGATCCACAACGAGATGATGCTCGTCCACCTGGTCACCGACTGGATGGGTGATGACGGGTTCGTACGCTCGATGGACTCCCAGGACCGCCGGATGAACTTCCTCGGCGACGCCACGGTTGTCAAGGGGCACGTCGAGCGGAAGTACGCCGACGACGGCGACCACCTGGTCGATCTGGCGGTCCGCGCCGAGAACCAGGACGGGGTCGTCCACACCAAGGCGACCGTGACCGTCAAGCTGGTCTCGAAGGCGGAGGCCTGAGCCGGCGATGAGCGCTCTTCCCGTCCTCGACACCGTCGCGCTGGAGCGCCGCGGGCCGGTCGGCATCCTCACGCTGAACCGGCCCCGCGTGCGGAACGCGATCGATGACCAGATGCGGACCGAGCTGCGGGTCGCAGTCGACGCGCTGGCCGCTGATGAGTCGGTGCGCGGGGTGGTCGTCACCGGAGCCGGCACCGCGTTCTGTGCCGGCGGCGACATCCGAGGCATGCAGGACCGGCTGGACCAGGGCGCTCTGGCAGCCGAGCTCGGCTGGCGGAGGCAGCGAGAGCTGCACGAGACACTCGAGAAGCTGTTCTCGCTGGACCGTCCGACGGTCGCCGCGGTCAACGGCCCTGCCTCAGGGCTGGGCCTCGACGTCGCTTTGACCTGCGACTTCGTGTTCCTCGCTGAGACGGCGACCGTCGCCTCGAGCTTCGTCAAGCGCGGCCTGGTCCCAGACGGCGGCGGGATGTACCACCTGCCGCGAAGGGTCGGGCTCGCCACCGCGAAGGAGCTGGTCTTCTCCGGTAGGCAGGTCGCCGCCGGGGAAGCCCAGCGGATCGGACTCGTCGACCGTGTGCTCCCCGCCGACGAGGTCGTCTCGACTGCGGTGGCCTGGCTCGCCGAGCTCGCCACGCACCCGCCCCTGGCGCACGGGCTGGCCAAGGGCGTGCTCAATCGCAGCCTCGGGCTCTCGCTGGCCGAGGTCAACGAGCTCGGCAGCCAGGCCCAGGCGATCTGCTACGGCTCGCCCGCCCACCAGGAGTCGGTCCGCGACTTCCTCACCGAGCGAGCCGCTCGCAAGGCAGGCGCGGCTCACCGAACCCCCGCACCGAGAGGCTGACAATGACTGAACCACCACTGGGCCACATCAAGGTCGTCGAGCTCGCAAGCTTCGTCTCAGGTCCGTACTGCAGCCGCCTGTTCGCCGACTTCGGCGCCGACGTCGTCAAGGTCGAGCAGCCGGGTTCGGGTGACGTCGCGCGACACCGAGGACCGTTTCCTGACGACCGACCGGACCCGGAGGCCTCTGGCCTGTTCCTCTACCTGAACACCAACAAGCGTGGAGTCACGCTCGACCTCGAGACGAGCCAGGGGAAGGCGCTGTTTCGCGAGCTCGTCTCAGACGCGGATGTGCTGATCGAAGACCAGCGTCCGGGTGAGCTCGCCCGGCTCGGCCTGGACGCGGCCTCCCTGCACAAGGACAACCCGAACCTGGTGGTCACCTCCATCACGCCGTTCGGGCAGACCGGGCCCTGGTCCGGCTATCACGCCGACTACCTCAACACCTTCCACTCCAGCGGCCAGGGCTATCTCCTCCCCATGAACTCACCCGACCGCGAGCGGGCACCGGTGAAGGGAGCCAGCTACCTGGGGGAGTACGACGCGGGCGTCACGGCCGCGATCGCCACCCTCGCCGCGCTGTTCTGGCGCGGCCGGGGCGGCACGGGTCAGCACATCGACATCTCCAAGCAGCACGCGATCATGCACCTGGAGAAGTCGCAGCTGCGGCGCTACACCGATGATGGCGTGGCGCCGGACCGGACCGGGATGGGGCGGCTCCTGGAAACGCTGGTGCAGGGCAAGGACGGCCAGTACGTCCTGATCATCCTGTCCTCGCAGCTGCAGTGGAACGGGCTGTTCGAAGCGATGGGACGCCCGGACTGGGCCGCGAACCCGCCCTTCGACACCCAGGCAGGACGGTCGGCCAACTACCCCGAGCTGCGCGAGCGGCTGCAGGAGTGGGCCGGCCAGCACACCGCCGAGGAGGTCTTCCACCTGATCCAGAGCCACCGGAGCGCCAGCGCCCCGGTCTACGACGCCAGCCACTTCATGGCCTCGCCGCAGGTCGACTTCCGTGACTACCTGGTCTCCATCGACCACCCGGTCGCAGGCGCTCTGCGCTATCCGGGCCGGCCGTACGCGTTCTCGAACGTGGACTGGCAGGGGACCGCTCCGGCACCCCTGCTCGGGCAGCACAACGCCGAGTTCTTCGGCGACCGGATGGCGGCGGCGATCTGAATGAGCAAGGAGAATGCCATGAGCAAGGGACCGCTGGACGGCGTACGCATCATCGACTTCGGGTGGGTCCTGGCCGGACCGTACTCGACGATGCTCCTCTCCTACCTGGGCGCGGACGTGATCAAGGTGGAGAGCCGACGCAGGGTCGACGAGCAACGGATCGCGCACCGTGCCGGGATGAGCAAGGAGGTCGAGGCGTCCTCGAACTTCTTCGAGGTGAACCTCGGGAAGAGAAGCGTCTCGCTGAACATCGCGACCGAGGAGGGGGCGGAGCTCGCCCGCCGGCTGGTCGCCACCGCCGACGTCGCCATCGAGAACATGCGCCCTGGTGTGATGGACAGGCTCGGGCTGGGCTATCCGGACCTGGTCAAGGTCAAGCCAGACCTGGTGATGGTCTCGATCTCCGGATGGGGGCACACCGGCCCGATGCGGGACTACACCGCGTACGCTCCGTGCTTCTCGTCCTACAGCGGCATGGCGCACCTGACGGGCTACGCGGACGGTGAGCCCAACACCGGAACCAGCTCCAACGACGCACGAGCCGGGACGGCTGCCGCGTTCGCGGTGATGATGGCGCTGATGATGCGCGAGCGCACCGGACAGGGACAGTACATCGACCTCGTCGCCAGCTTCGCGCTCAACTCCATCGTCGGTGACTCGGTGCTTGCCCACCAGCTCACCGGCCGCTCGCCCATGCGGGACGGCAACCACGACCCGGTCCTCGCGCCGCACAACGTCTACAGGTGCAGGGGAGAGGACCGCTGGATCAGCATCGCGGTCCGGACCGATGCCGAATGGGTAGCGCTCGTGGAGACGATGGGTTCCCCGACCTGGGCGACCGACGATGATCTCGCCACCCTCGAGGGTCGCGTCCGGTCACAGGATCTGATCGACAAGCGGCTGGAGGAGTGGACCAGCGGTGAGGACGCCTTCGAGCTGATGGAGCGACTTCAGTCCGTTGGGGTGGCCGCGGTCGTCTCGATGGATGCCCACGACCTGGCCACCAGCCCGCACCTGTTGGCCAGAGGATCGTTCACGCAGATGGAGCACGAGGTGCTCGGCCGCAGGCCGGCGATCAGCCCGCCGTGGCAGCTGTCCCAGACGCCCGCCCGGATCAAGAACAGTGCTCCTCTGCTGGGCGACAGCAACCACGAGGTGTTTGCCGATCTTCTCGGGCTCGACGCCGCCGAGATCGCGCGGCTGCAGGAGGCGAAGGTCATCTACTGAGTTCGTTGTCCGATGCAGAACAACAACTGCGATGTGAGCGGCCTCCCGCCGAGGTGGCCAGCCGCGCAAGAATCGACGACATGCCATCACGGCGAGGAGCGAAAATGAGCAGTCCAACCACGATCGAGCGGGGAGAGCGCGAGGCTCCCGCGGGATCGAGCCCGGCAACGCCTCGTGTCAGTGTCCGTAACCTGACGAAGACCTACCAGACCAAACGCGGCGAGGTCGCGGCGCTCCGCGATGTCTCCCTCGACGTCGCCGAGGGCGAGATCATGGTGCTGCTCGGGCCCAGCGGGTGCGGTAAGACCACCCTGCTGCGCAGTGTCGCTGGGCTGGAACACCCGGACTCGGGCCAGATCCGCATCCACGGCGAGACGGTCTTCGACTCGGACCAGGGCATCTCGCTCACCCCCGAGCGGCGCAACCTGAGCATGGTCTTCCAGTCCTATGCGCTGTGGCCACACCTCTCGGTGACCCGCAACGTCGCCTACCCCCTCAAGGCGGCGAAGGTCGATCGTGCGGCGGCCAAGGAACGTGTCGAGCAGGTGCTTGAAACGGTCGGCCTGACCAAGTTCGCCGGCAACTATCCTGGGCAGCTCAGCGGCGGTCAGCAGCAGCGCGTGGCGCTCGCCCGAGCGCTGGTCGCCAACCAGGGCGTGATCCTCTTCGACGAGCCGCTCTCCAACCTCGACGCCAAGGTCCGGGAGCGGCTGCGTGAGGAGCTGCTCTCGCTTCACGAGGAGCTGGGGTTCACCGCGATCTACGTGACCCATGATCAGACCGAGGCCACCGGGCTCGCGAACAGGATCGCGGTCATGGAGGTGGGGGAGGTGGCCCAGCTCGGCACCCCGATGGAGATCTACCAGGACCCCGGATCGCGATACGTGGCCGACTTCGTCGGAAGCACCAATCAGCTCGAGGGGACCGTCGGCGGCCTCGATGGGGACTACGTGCTGGTGAAGACCCAGGTCGGTGAGCTGCGCTGCCGTCCAGGAGCCGATACCCCAATCGTCGGCTCCCAGGTGCAGGTGATGTTCCGCCCCGAGCATCTCCTGCTCTGCTCAGCCGCACAAGGTCCCAACCTCATCTCCGCTGAGGTGACGCAGTCGGTGTTCCTTGGCTCGCACCTGGAGCACATCCTCGCCTCCGGCCCGCAGCGTCTCGTGCTGCAGACGATGGAGGGCGGGCTGCTCGAACGCGGATCCTCGGTCACCGTCGAGCTCGATCCCGATCGCGCCCGGGCCTTCCCCCGCGTCTGAGGTGAGATGGACGAGTCCCGCTTGACCTGGCTCGACCCGGTCAAGCGGGACTCGTTGTGCTCGGACCGAGGTTCACGCCGCCGTCGGACCAATGCGTATGACTTCGCAGTGTCGGACAGGCACTGTTCCAGTCGGGCAGGAAGCGCTTGACGCCGGCCTCTTGGAGGATGCGGGATGAGTTTGTCGCGCGGTTCCCACGGCACCGGTGCAGCCGAAGATGACCTTCGTCGAGATGCAGTGGTCGAGTTGGTCCAGAGGAACTCCGGGGTCTGCCGAGGGAGCGGGTGACATCGGACGCCAGAGATCGGGATGACTGAGTGCTCTGGCTGTAATCGGGTGGTCATCCCCAACGGACGTCGTCGGTGTCGAAGATGTCGACGTCGTCATCGACCAGGATGATGTGTTTCATCGCCGGGAACGCCCCGATGGCGACGATCGCCGCTTGGCGCTCTCGGCCCTGGTCGTTGTGGTCGCGCTTTTGGATCTGCAAGGTGCCGACGTACGTCGGCCGCTCGGGAGACCAGTGAGGTGACTCCGCGAGCGATCTCGCCGACGGTCCGCATCGAGATCGTCTTGGGTCCAGTCGTAGCAATGCACACAAGAGCGTCAACAAACTCTGCGCAAGAAGGGATGGTTTGACTGACGATATTGTTTACAATTAGCCCAGGCCGGACTTGCTGAATAGCAGATTGCCTGCGGCTGCTGCTGTGGCAACACTGTCGGTTCGAGAAGGAGCGTTGAGCGACTGATGGACAAGTTGACGGGCGCGGCGGGGCGACGGTACGTCGCCAAGGCGATCCGCGAGGCATTGCAGCGGGGTGATCTCGTCCCCGGGCAGCGGCTTGTTGAGTACGATCTCGCGGAGTCGCTCGTGACCACGCGGAGCGCAGTGCGGGAGGCGCTGCAGGATCTCGCGGCTGTTGGGGTCGTCGAACTTGTGCCGCGCCGGGGTGCGCGCATCCGGTCCGTGTCGGTCGAAGAGGCGGTCCAGATCACGGAGTGTCGCTCGGCGCTCGAGCAGCTCTGTGCGAAGAAGGCGGCCGTCCGGGCCACGGACAAGCAGCGTGATGAGTTGATCGGCATCGGCGAGCGGATGCGACGGGCCGTGGCGGACAATGCCGTGCACGACTACTCTGCACTCAACCGTCGTCTCCATGAGCTCGTCATCGAGGCCAGTGGTCAAGACGTCGCTCGCCGTCAGCTCGAGCAGTTCAACGGTCCGATGGTGCGCCACCAGTTTCGGCTGGCCTCGCGTCCCGGGCGGCCAGCTCAGTCGCTCCAACACCATCTCGACATCATCGAGGCAGTCGTCGCCGGCGACGCCGCCGCGGCGGGCCGTGCTGCCGCGGCTCATCTGGATGACGTGATCGACCAACTCAGGGCGACCGCCGATGGTGCGGCGATCACCCTAACTCGCCCCGCCTGAAGGCATCGACAGGGTTGCGACGTCGGGATCCTTGACACCGAAGGATTGTTGACGAGATTGTTAACATATGACTCTTCGTGCTGCTGACGCCTCAAACCCCATTCGACCCGTAGGTGATCCATGTCTCGTGGCTGTTCTCGGATACGGTGAGGCCGGGTCCGACTTCGTGGAAGGGCTGCTCGAGCGTGGGGCGACGGTTCGTGTCTACGACCCTGTGGCGAATACGCCCGCCGACATTGAGACCGCGCCGAGTGAAGCCGAGGCCGTGATGGGCGCCGACCTCGTGCTCAGTGTCAACAGCGCCTCGGCGGCTGTTGACGCGTTCCTCGCCGCGCTGCCGCGACTCGCGCCGGGGACGATCTGGGCGGACATGAACACCGCTGCCCCGGCGCTCAAGCAAGAGTTGGCGGACCTCGCGGCCCGTCATGGCGTGCTGTTCGCTGATGTGGCGATCATGGCCCCGGTTCCTGGCAATGGGATCGAGGTTCCGATGCGGGTCAGTGGTGTTGCCGCGGATCGGGTGGCTGAGACCCTGGCGCAGTTCGGCACGCCTATCGAGATCGAACCGGGCCCCGCCGGTGCGGCGGCTCAGCGCAAACTGCTGCGGAGCGTGTTCTTCAAGGGGATGTCGGCCGCCGTGGTCGAGGCCTTGGCTGCCGCGCGTGCGGCCGGCTGCGAAGACTGGCTGCGCGAGAACATTGTCGCCGAGTTCGTGGCAGCGGGCGAGCACACCGTCGACCGGCTCGTTGTCGGCTCGGTCCAGCACGCCAAGAGGCGCGCGGAGGAGATGGCGGCTGCGGCCGACATGCTCGAGTCGCTCGGTGTAGCTCCCCATGTGGCCGGTGCCAGTCGAGACGTCCTGCGCGGTCTGCTGGCTGCCCGGTAGACCACTCGGCCGAAGGATCGACGCCGTGATTGTCAGAGTATTTGTTGATGAAATTGTTGACAATCACTCGGGCCGTCCTGAATGCTGAGGTTCTGTTGATGTAACGCGGATCACAAAGGGGCGCCTAGATGCACATCAGACTTGAGAATCTCCGGCTCAGCTACGGCGGCTCGGTCGCGGTGCGAGACCTGAGCCTCGAAGTGGCCCAGGGTGAAGCACTCGTGCTCCTCGGTCAGTCGGGGTGTGGCAAGACCAGCACGATGCGGTGCGTGGCGGGACTCGAGAAGCCTGACCGGGGCCTCATCCAGGTGGGCGATGACGTGCTCTTCGACAGCCAGCGCGGAATCAACCGCCCACCACACCGGCGCCACATCGGCATGGTGTTCCAGTCGTACGCGGTGTGGCCTCACATGACGGTCTTCCAGAACGTCGCCTTCCCCCTGACGATGCAGCGGGTCGCCAAGGCGGAGGTGAGCCGTCGGGTGGGGGAGACGCTCGAGCTCGTGGGCTTGGACGGCTTTGCCACGCGCGGGGCGAGCATGTTGTCCGGCGGTCAGATGCAGCGCGTCGCTCTTGCGCGGAGCCTGGTGATGGAGCCGTCGGTGATGTTGTTGGACGAACCGCTCTCGAACCTCGACGCGAGGCTGCGTCGACGGCTCCGCGGCGACCTGCGCGAGCTCCAGATGCGGCTCGGGTTGACTTCCATCTACGTCACCCATGACCAGGAGGAGGCCCTGGCCCTGGCTGACCACATCGCGATGATGCAGTTCGGCCGTATCGTCCAGATGGGCCGGCCCCACGAGATCTACGCAAAGCCACGGAGTGCGTCGATCGCCGATTTCCTCGGCGTGGAGAACATCGTGCCGGTGGACCGCCTCGATGCCTCGATGGTGCAGGCCAGCGGCGCCGGCCCACGGTTCCGGGTCAGTGACGTCCCTACGGGGGCGGAGCTGCGGGCCTGTATTCGGGCTGAGGACATCGTGCTCGCCGACCCGTCCGGCGGGCAAGGCCGCTCGGACAACCGGTTCACGGCGACGGTCCGGCAAAAGGAGTTCCAGGGCGCGACGGCGATATACCGTCTCCGGCTCGTCGATGGGCCAGAGATCTCGGTGCTCGGTAGCAAGCACGAGGTGGTCGCGGCCGACATCGGCGCGGACATCGATGTCGTGATCCCGCCCGAGTCGATCCAGGTGCTACCGCTCGAGGTGTCTGACACCTCCGATGCCGACGAGGCCGAGAAGACCCCGGCGGAGCGCCTCGAGAAGGCAGGTGCCTGATGGCATCGCTGCAAGCCGCCCACGCCAAGCAGTCGCCTGTCGGCGCGACGCGGCTCGTGCACGCCGGTAGGCGCGGCCTGGGTGTTGGGGTTCTCTATGTGGTCCTCGCTGTCCTCATTCTGCTGCCGGTCGCACTCGTCGGCCTGTCGGCATTCACGAGCGAAACACCGCGACCCGGGAACATCGACCTGAGCGGCCTCACCTTCGAAAACTTCTCGACAGTCGTCGGGGCCGGCGCTCGTGGGGCCGCGCTCAACTCGCTTGTCGTGGGTGCGGCCTCCTCCGTCGTCGCGTTGGTGATCGGAGGTTTCCTCGCTTTCGTCACAGCCCGGACGAACGTTCGGGGTCGTCGCTTCCTCTACTTCGTCGGTCTGGTGCCTCTGTTCCTGCCCTCGTACGTCGGTGCCCTCGCCTGGTCCCTGCTGGCGGGTCCCAATGCCGGACTCCTCAACATTCTCGCCCGTGACCTCGGGCTCCCCGTGACGATCGACATCTTCAACGTTGCCGGGCTCGTCTTCGTGCTGGCGATCTATTACGCGCCCTACGCATTCCTGCTCATCCACGCCTCCTTCAGCCTCATCAACCCTGACCTGGAGGAGGCCGCACGGGTGCATCACGGGGCTCCTGGAGCTGTGCTGCGCAAGGTGACGTTCCCGCTGGCGACACCGGCGATCCTCGGTGCCTCGATCCTCATCTTCGTCCTGACCATCGAGAACTTCCCCGTGGCCCAGATCATCGGGAGCGCGGCCGGAGTCGACACCCTGCCGACCTACATCTACCGGCTCATGAATGCGGCGCCCGCTCGTGGCAACGAGGCGGCAGCCGTCGCGGTCTCCTTGGTACTCCTGGTCCTGGCCGTGAGCTTCGTGCAACGGCGCATCATCGCCAAACGCCAGTACACGACCGTTTCTGGCAAGGGGCTGAAGCCCACCGTCATGGACATCGGTAGGTTGCGGACGCCGGCGCTCGTCGTCGGCCTCGTCTACTTCCTGCTGGCGACGGTGCTGCCGCTCCTGGGTCTGCTCTTCGTAACCCTGCACGAATCGCCATATGTGAGCAGTGTGGTGGGCTCGCTCGGCGGTGAGGGGATCAGTCTGCAGGCGATCACCGAGGTTCTCACCGAACCTCTGGTGCACCGGGCGACGGTGAACTCCGTGGTCGTCGCCGTCATCGCGGCTCTGCTCGGCACCGCTCTCGCGTTCATCGTCTCCTACCTGGTCAACCGGACGACGCTGCCGGGGAGGGCCGGCCTGGGCTACGTCAGCATGCTTCCCCTGGCGGTGCCGGCGATCGTGCTCGGGCTGGGTCTGCTCTGGACGTGGCTCATGATGCCGGTGCCCATCTACGGAACGCTGGCGGTCCTGGTGATCGCGTTCGTCGCCGCCCAGATGCCACAGGGCTACCAAGGTGCGAGCTCGGCGATCCTGCAGGTCCACCCCGAGCTCGAGGACAGCGCCGTGATGCACGGTGCGCACAGGTGGCGTGCCGTATGGCGAGTCACGGTTCCGCTGCTGCGGGTCCCGCTGACGGCTACCTTCCTCCTGTTGCTGATGCTCTCGATGCGAGAACTCACGGTCCCGCTCTTCCTGTTCACCACCGACACCAGGCTCCTCTCGATCGTCATCTTCGACGACTTCGAGAACGGCATCCTCCAACGCAGTGCCGCGACCAGCCTGCTCTATTGCGTCGTCATCTTCGTGCTGGCCTATCTCGCTCGACGCCTCGGGTCCAACACCCACGAGGCCTGAGAAGAACACCCCTGACCCGAAAGGAACCATCATGAAACGAACCTGCTTGGCGCTCGCCGCGCTGTTGCTCAGCGGAACGCTCGCCGGCTGTGGTGCCGGCGGCACCGATGGCTCGGTGGATCTGGCCGAGAACGGTGACCTCGTGATCGGCGGTGAGCTCGTCGCCGACGCGGACCTGGTCGAGGCGGCGAAGAAAGAGGGCAGCCTGGTGTTCTACACCGGGGCGAGCGAGCAGTCCGAGGGCCAGGTCGCCGAGGCTTTCACAGAAGACACCGGCATCGATGTCGAGATCGTCCGTCTGGCGCCGAACAAGCTCTCCGAGCGCATCCTGAGTGAGCAGGCCGCAGGCGAGCTGGGCGCCGACCTCATCAGGACCTCGGGGGAGGACCTGATCTCTTCGATCGCTGACAGCGGTGCTCTCGAGAAGAACCCACTGACACCTGACATCACCGGTGCGATCGATCCTGCGGCCGTCTACGACGACGGCACCTACTACAGCAGCTTCGACCGCGTCTACAGCTTCGGCTACAACAACCAGGTGATCAAGGAGGCAGAAGCCCCGCAGAACTGGGCTGACCTTCTCGACGAAAAGTACAAGGGCAAGAACGGCGTCGTCCAAGTGGGTGCCGGCGGCAGCACCGCCGCCTTGACGAGGTTCCAGTTCGACAGGCTCGGTACTGACTGGATGGAGCAGTTCGCTGCGACCGCCCCCCGCGTCTTCGACTCCTCTGCATCCGTGACAGACGCGCTGGCCCGCGGCGAGATCGGCATCGCCAGCATCCCGATCGCCACCGCGTACTCAGCCATGGAGGACGGAGCCCCGATCACGGTCGCCATTCCGGAGGAGGGAGCTGCCGCCTATCCATTCTACCTGGGCCTGGCCGCGGACGCGGAGCATCCGAATGCCGCCAAGGTGTTCATGAACTGGCTCATGTCGGCTTCCGGCCAGGAGCTTGCCGCCTCGATCGGCGACTACCCGGTCCACAAGGACATGCCAAACCCGAGCATCGGCGAGATCGAGCTCCCGGCCGCGGACAGCGACTTCGTCTATCGATCGACGATCGAGGAGTCCCTGAAGAACCTCGAGCCGGACGCCAAGCAGTGGACCCAGATCTTCGGATACACGGGATGACGGAGGCCGGGCTACGCGGACAGAAATGACGGCGCTCTGCCCGGGGAGGACGCTGCTACCGATCTCCCTGCTCGTCCACGCCGTCCTGTCCCAAGTCGTCAGCTATGCACTCCGGCCGGCCGTCTCGTACGCGATTCTCGATCTCGACCTAGCGCACGGGTCGGTCTGGCTCGGCATCGCGAGTGCCGGATTCGCGGTGCCCCCAATGGTGGTGGCTCTGGGAGCGGGGAGGCTGGCGGACCGCCTTGGTGAACGGAGCTGCTTGCTTGGCGGATCGGTGGTCTTCGTCCTGGCCGCGCTTCTGGCGATGGCTGGCGGCGACTCGCTTGCAGCGCTTCTCGCCTCGATCGTGCTTCTTGGGCTCGGACTGCTGCTGACGGTCATCGGGCAGCAGGCATGGGTCATGCGATCTGCATCGCCGGACGGACTGGACAGTGCGTTCGGGATCTACACGTTCGCAACGTCGTGCGGGCAGATGCTCGGGCCGTTGACGCTTCTCTTGCCGTCGCGGGCCGGCGAGGAGTCGCCGCCGTTCGCGGCGATCACGACCCTGGTGCTCGTCAGCGCGGTCGCCTGCACTGTCCTGTCCGTTGTCATACCGTCTACCCACCGGCCATCATCCCGGTCGGCTGAGCAGCCAGGTCGGATCCTGGCCAGTGCCAAGCGACTGCTGATCCAGCCTGGCCTGCCAGCGGCGATGGTGACGAGCAGCCTCGTTCTCGCTTCGATCGACATCACCCTGGCGTACCTTCCGCTGTTGGCCCATGAGCGTGGGTTCGCGCCGATGTGGGTGGGGGTCATCCTCACCGCGCGCGGGCTGGGGACGATGCTCTCGCGTATCAGTCTCGCAGCTCTCACTCGTCGGCTCGGCAGGCGTCGGGTGCTGGTCGTGGGTTGTGCGGTCTCCGCGGCGGCGCTCATGTCGATGGCCGTCCCGATGCATCCATCGGGGCTCGTGCTTTTCATGTGCGTGTATGGAGTGGCGGCGGGGACCGTTCAGCCGCTCACGATGTCGTGGGTCACGATACTGACACCGTCCGAAACGAGAGGCGTGGCCGCCTCGCTTCGGCTGGTCGGAAATCGCATGGGCCAGACGCTCCTTCCGCTCGCTGCAGGGGCTCTGTCGACGGCGGGAGGTGCGGCGTTGATCCTGACTCTCACCGGGGCGACCCTCGTATCGGGTGCGTGGCTTTCGAGAAGGGCCCCTGCCTTCGACGGCGGAGGGGTGGACGAGGACCCGCAAGGCTGAGCAGGGAAGTGTCGTGATCGGGGTGAGCTAGGCAACGATCACTGCCATGCAACTGGCCCCGGGTTTCGGGTCTGAGGGGGTTCCGCCGTACTCGGGCCTGGCCACGATGGGGGACGTGGCCAGGCCCGAGGGGTTCATCGTGGCACGCGGGTCAGGCGCGGTCGGCGCGCTCGAGGACGTCAGCGATCCAGGCCATCGCCTCGGGGACGTCGTAGTTGCCGGCGTGGGCGGTGTCCCAGGCCAGCTGGTAGTCGACGTCCTTCACCGTGTGGTCGGCCTTCAGCGCGCGGTCAAGGTTGATCGAGACCGTGAAGGCGGTGTCGCGGTCGCGGGTGCCGTGGCGGACGTACCAGTAGGGGGCGGTGTCGGCGCCGGTCCCGATGTACTTCATCGGGTTGATCAGGTCGAGCTGGTCGCCGACGATGGTCTCGGAGCTGCGGACGTACTCGGCCCAGGTCAGCCCGGTGTCGTCGGTGCCGACGCCGTCGCCCGTGATCTCGTTGTTCTCCCAACTGAACCGGGTGTAGTTGGAGTAGAGCTGGTCGCTGGTACCGAACAGGTTTGACTCGGTTCTTCCGGTGGTTCCAAAACCGTTGACGCCGAAGGCGTCGAACGCCGGCACGGTCTTCAGTGTGGCCTGGCTGGCGACGAAGGCGAGGTAGCGCTCCATGTCGATGGAGATGACCGTGGCGGCGTCGTTGTCGACGTCGATCCAGTCGTTGACGTACGTCGTGGTGGAGCCGTCTCGGTTGGTGATGATGATGTTGTCGCCGATGTCCGGAACGGTCCCGCCGGCAGCCATGAACGTTTCCGCGGACCGGCTCACCTCGTCAGAGATCGCCTTGATCATCGTCTTCGCGGTTAGGCGGGAGCCATTCGGGTTGCGCAGACTGAGGGACTTCTCATACGCCGCGAACCAGCTCGCGATCATCTCGCTGTCGACCGGGTCGTTGTTGCTGGTGGCTACCTTTTCGCGGGTGCCGTAGTAGGCGTAGAGCCACTCGTAGGCGGGATCGGCGTTGCCTAGGTCGGTGATCGGGCAGTAGGCGTTGGCGGCGAGTATGTCGTCGCGGATCGTGCTGCGGCCGCCGGCGGTGATGCCGGCGGCGCCGATCTCGGCGAGGTAGGGGTAGTAGTCGGGGCTGTTGCCGGAGGCGCCGATGATCGCGGTCAGCGCGCCGCCGCCGCTGGTGCCGTTGACGACGATCCGCTCGGCGCTGCCGGGGAACCGTTTGTCGTTGAGGCGCAGGTAGCGCACCGCGGCCTTGGCGTCGACGACCGGTGACGGGGCCTTCCCGCCCCAGGTGCCGTCGGCCGCCGTCATGCCGCGGCTGCGGGTGGCGACGTCGACAAAGACATAGCCCGCCTTGAGGGCCGCACCGACGTTGCTCTTCGTGCTGTCGTACGTGGCGCCGTCGGTGACGCTCGCCCTGACGTAGCTGGCCCACCAGCCGCCGTTGTTGACCGCGAAGTAGATCGCCGTCTCCGGGTCATCGGCGGCCGACTCGGGCACGAAGACGTTCATCGACTGGTAGCCGCACGCGGTGTTCGAGATGGTCATCGGCTGGCCGGCGACGTTGGTCTGCGTCGGTAATGCCTCGACCGGGTTGGCGACGTAGCAGACCTCCTTGTACCACCGCACGTGCTCCAGCTGTCCGTCGATCGTGACGGTGATCGTGGTGTAGTCGGTCGGGTCGAACCGGAGATCGTCGTGGGTGCTATGGCTTTCCCGCTGGGCACTGTGGCCAGGTGCAGCCGAGGCGGTCGGGGCGGGCAGCACCGACAGGGCGGCTGCCCCGGTGGCGAAGGCTGCGACCGCAGCCGTACGGGCTCTGAAACGCGTCATCGAGTCTCCTGGGAGAGGCGGATCCGGACCGATGGAATCCGGGGCGACGCACGTTACAGAATTGTTAACAATAACGCGAGCAATCTCGCGTGCAGGTTTGTCAACGGCTCGTCACTGCGGGTGAAAGCCTGCCAGGTTGGCCAGCAGCGGGTGTGCCGCGGCGAGGCGCTTGATCGCGACCGGTCGTTCTGTCAGTCCGTGTGCGGCCATTGTCAGTGCGAGACCGACGATTCGAGTGCGCGGGACTGCGGTGGCATCGTTGAGTGCCATCCGGAGCGCAGCTCGGATCCGGGTCTCGTGGCCGTCGTCGATGGAGCGCCACCCGTGGTCTAGGCGAGCGAGTACGCCCTTGTTCTCGAGGCTGCGGTAACAGGCCTCTCGCAAGCCATGCCCGACGTGCATCGATGCGTCGTCGCGTTTCAGCGTTCCCGCGGTCGAGAGCTGCTCGAGTGCGGTGCGGAGCAGGGGATCGTCGGGAGGGGTGTCGTCGAGGACCGTGACGTCGTCTTCGCTTGTCGTGATGCGTGCGAAGATGCCCAGCTCGACCAGGTGCGCGGCGGCCAGTGCGGCGTCGATCACCGCGGGGTCGCCCACGGGCTGCTTGTGCTCATCGGTGGCGACGAGCAGGAGCGATTCGGCGATGGTCATCAGCTTGCCTTTCCGCGCGTCGTCCGGTCGCTGTGCCGCCCTGGCGGCTCGCCGTACTCGCGGGTGAAGGCAGCGATGTACGCCGAGGCGCTCGAGTATCCGACACGGTGGGCGGTCTCGGTGACCGACCATCGGCTCAGCATCGCCGTCGATGCCTGGAGGCGGATGGCCGTGCGCCAAGCCGAGAAGGACCGACCGTACTCGCGCTCGAAGTCTCGCTGCAGGGTCTTCGGGCTGACGTGCAGGCGCGCCGCCCAGGCGGTGAGGCTGGTCGGATCGGCGGGGTTGCGCAGCAGCGCGGCGGCCACCACCGGTGCGGGGCCACTGGTCGAGGGCCGGTGTGCAACGGGTTCGGCGTCGGTCAGGCCCGCCAGCCAGATGCTCCGTGCGGCCAGCCCGGTCTCCTGGCTGACCCCGGGGCGCACGACGGACAGGAGTGCGTCCGCCGCGTCCTGGGTGACGGTGTACCGGGCCGCGGCGTGGACGTCCAGGTGCTTGGGCATCTGGCGCAGGCAGACGCGCAGCACCGTCTGGTGGTCGAGGGCGCCGAGCTCCGACACCACCCCGCGGCGTACGAAGAGGGCGTGCTGCGGGCCGACGAAGTCCGTGGTGACGCCGCGGCGGACGGCGAGCAGCCCGTCTGGCGACCAGAACACCTGATGGACGAAGTCGTTGCGGGACTCTGGGAAGTCGACGACGGGACCTTGGGGTGGATAGCGCAGCACCAGCATCCCGGTGGGCGGACCGAGGCCGTAGCCGTACTCCTCGACCTCGACCTCGCCGGCGGCGCTGGCGGTTGCCGCCGCCGCGCTGCGCAGTCGTTGATGACCTCTCCGCGACACCTTCTGTCTCCTTCACGACACCGAAGCAACAAGTGGTAAGGCTAACCTAACTTCGCCTGGCGACGGACGGGTGGGACCACGTTGCTGTCGCCTCCAGAGTGAAGTGAGGAACCATGCGACACATCTCCCCAAGCGCCCGCCGCGCGACCATCGCGCCAGCTGCGGCCCTGCTGCTGAGCCTGTCCTTGCCCGCCTGCGGCGGCGAGAGCGGAAGCGACGCCTCCGCGGCAGAGAACACGTGCACGCCCACGGTGCCGGTGGCGGAGACGCTGAAGGCCGGGACACAGGGGGAACCTGCCGGCGAGACCCGCCAGTTCGTGGCTGACAACGGAACCGTCGAGATCCCGACCGATCCGCAGCGGATCGTGGCGACCGGGTACGCGGTGCCTGTGATGCTCGAGGCTGACGCGGACCTGGTGGGCATCTCCACCTGGAGTCGCGGCACCGATCTGATGACCGACGCGGACCTCCAGCAGTACGAGAAGCTCAAGAAGATCATGGGCGACACCGCGGACACCATGAACTACGAGGCCGTCGCGAACGCGAAGCCCGACCTGATCATCCTCGGCGTGCCGATTCCGGTGCTGGGCGACATCAAGATGGACCGGCTCGAGGACATCGCGCCAGTCGTCGTCCTCGGCCCGTCGCGGCCCGACAGTTGGAAGGAGCTGTCCCGGGCCCAGGCCGACGCCGCGGGTGAGCTCGACTACTACGACGCGGCCAAGGCGACCTACGACGCGAAGGTCGAGGAGCTGAAGACGAAGTACGCCGACGTGCTCGACAGCTACTGCTTCGGCCACGTCGGAGCGTACGGAGACATCACCGCCGGCAACTTCCAGCGTGAGTTCGCCGGCTCGTGGGGGACCAACCACGCAGGTGACGTCGGGGCCGTCTACTACGGCGGCCCCGCGAAGCCGGGGGAGGGCTCCGACGCGGTCAGTGAGTATCCCTCGATCGAGGAGCTGCCCCAGAGCCTGGAGCAGGCGACGGCCATCACCTACACCGTCGACGACAGCGGCGAGCCGGCCGAGCCGGTGAAGTATGTGCTGGACCACGAGCTGTGGAAGACCCTGCCCGCGGTGAAGGACGGCCTGGTGATCCCGATCAAGCACACCGAGGCCGCCACCTACCCGACGGCGATGCGGACCCTGGACGAGCTCGACAAGGCCTTCGCCGAGGCGTTCGCGGACGAGCTGAAGTGATGGATCGTTCCGACCCGCTGCGGAAGGTCCTTGCCCACCAGCGGAGCGGGATCGGCATCACCCGGGTCCCCTTCCCGATCGGCGTACGCAGTACCCGGCTCGTCCGCCGCGAGCAGGTAACGCCGTGGATGCTGAGGCTGACCGTCGCCGGCGACGGGCTGGCCGGGTTTCACACCTACGCGTTCGACGACCACGTGCGTGTGGTGTTCCCGATGCCCGACGGCGTACGTAACGATCCGGTGCCCAACGACCGGCAGATGCTGGACTGGCCACGCCCGATGCCGCCGACCAGGAAGTACACGGTGCGGCGCTTCGACCCCGAGACCCTCGAGCTCGATCTGGACTTCGTCGTGCACGGGGGCGGCCTGGCGGCCACCTGGGCCGCCGAGGCGCAGATCGGTGACGAGGTTGTCGTGGCCGGCCCGCCTGGCGCCAAGCTGTTCCCGCACACCTACGAGCACTATGTGCTCGCGGTCGACCCGACCGGGCTCCCCGCGGTCGCGCGGTGGCTTGACGAGGCCGACTGGATGGAGCGGTCCGGCGCCTCGGCGACGCTGCTGCTCGACCACGACCACCCGGAGGAGACGACCTACCCTCTGCGGGAGCGGGCCGGCGTCGACGTACGCTGGCTCGACCGTGCTGTCGGCTCACGGCTGGTGCAGGAGGCGGCGACGCTGGACCTGCCCCAGAGCACCGTGGTGTTCGCCGGCGGCGAGGCCGGCGACATCAAACCGCTTCGCGGCTGGGCCGCCGAGCACGGCTACGTCGTGCTGGTGACCGGCTATTGGAAGCGGGGCGTGGCGGGGTTGGAGGACGACTAGTGCGTGATCGGCTCGCGGGTCACGCGCTGCCGGCTCTCAGCTGCTCCATCGTCCTCGGTCTGCTGTTCGCGGGTCTGGTCTGGAGCCTGTCGATCGGGCAGGGCGCAGTGCCGGTTTCGTCGGTGGTCTCCGCGCTCCTCGACAGGGACCTTCTCGAGGCCGATCACGTGATCGTGTGGTCGATCCGGATGCCGCGTACGGTGCTGGCCGTGGTGGTCGGCGTCGCGCTCGCGGTGGCCGGTGGGCTGGTTCAGGTCCTGACCCGGAACCCGCTCGCCGAGCCGGGTGTGCTGGGTGTGACGTTCGGTGCGTCGTTCGCGATCGTGGTAGCAACTTGGGCCGGGCTCGCCGGCGGGCAGGTCCGGCAGATGGTGATCGGCACGATCGGGGCGGCGCTCGCGACCGCGGTCGTGTACGGCGTCGGCCAGGTGGACCCGCTGCGGCTCGTGCTCGCCGGTATGGCGCTGAGCGTGCTGCTGGCGGGACTGTCGCTCGGTATCCGGCTGGTCGACGAGGATGCGTTCGACCAACATCGGTTCTGGTCGGTGGGATCGCTGGCCGGCCGAGACCAGCAGCCGCTGCTGGTGCCGATCATGGTGATCGCGGTCGCCGCGGTGGTGGCGCTGCTGCTGGCCCGCCCGCTGGGCGCGATCGAGTTGGGCGACGACGTGGCCAGCGGCTTGGGCGTACCGATCGGCGCGACGCGGTCGATGGTGCTGCTCGTGGCGACGGTCCTCGCCGGGGTCGCGACCGCCATCGCGGGCCCGATCGCCTTCGCAGGGCTGATCGTGCCGCACCTCGCGCGCCGGTTCGCCAACGGCTCGGTCGGCTGGCTGTTGGTGCTGTGCGCGCTGCTCGGACCCGCACTGCTGGTCACCGCCGACACGTTGGGGCGGGTGCTGCTGCCGACCGGTGACGTGCCGGTCGCGATCGTCACCGCGTTCATCGGCGGACCCGTCCTCATCTGGGTCGTACGACGTCACGCGGGGGCGATGACGTGACCACCCTGAGCCTGCGTGTCCTCCCAGGACGTGAGATCCGTGCGGAGCGTCGTTCTGTGCTCGCCGGTGGCGCACTGATCCTGGTCGCGCTCCTCCTTGGCTTCGGCGGCCTTTGCTACGGAGATGGCTGGTCGAGGCCGGCCGAGGTCGTCGCCGCGCTCGACGGCGACGGCACGATCGGCTTTCAGGTCACCCATTGGCGGCTGCCCCGGGCGGCGGCGGCGCTGCTGTTCGGCGCCGCGCTCGGGCTCTCGGGTGCCATCTTCCAGAACCTCACCCGCAACCCGCTCGGTACGCCGGATGTGATCGGGCTCGATCAGGGGTCGTTCACCGGCGTGCTGCTGATGATCACGCTCGGACAGTCGAGCGCCACGGTGACCGGGGTCGGGCTGAGCGGCGGCGCCGAGCTCGCGGTGGCCGCCCTGGTCGGCGGCCTCCTGGCCGCGGTCTTGATCTATCTGCTCGCCGCAGGCCCGGGCTACTCCGGGCTACGACTGATCGTGATGGGCATCGCCGTCAACGCGATCCTCGGAGCGATCAACTCGTTCATCATCCTGCGCGCTGACCTCGACGTCGCGATTGCCGCGACCGCGTGGTCGGCAGGCAGCATCAACGGCATCGGTTGGGACGACCTGGCGATTCCGGCGATGGTGATCCTCATGCTCGGTGTGCTGCTCGCCGGCCTGGCTCGGCCGATGCAGCAGCTGGCCCTGGGCGATGACGTCGCGGTGGCGTCCGGGGTTGGGTTAGTGCACCTTCGGCTCGGGCTGGTGGGCATCGGGGTCGCGCTGACGGCCGTGGTCACGGCTGCTGCCGGTCCGATCATCTTCGTCGCGCTCGCCGCACCCCAGATCGGTCGCCGACTAGCCGGTTCAGCTGGCGTGACGCTGGCCCCTGCCGCGCTCACCGGCGCGGCACTGCTCGCTGCTGCCGACCTGGCCGCCCAGGCCGCGTTGGCTCCGGTGATGCTGCCGGTGGGTGTGGTGACCAGTGCCTTCGGTGGAATCTATCTGTTGTGGTTGTTGCTGAGAGAGGCCCGATGACGTATCTAAGAGCCGAGAAGCTCGATCTGGCCTACGGCACCCGCCGCGTGGTCGAGGAGCTGGATCTGGAGATCCCGGAGCGTTCGTTCACCGCGATCGTGGGACCCAACGCGTGTGGCAAGTCGACCACGTTGCGAGCGTTGGTTCGGCTGCTGCGCCCGCAGGGCGGGGAGGTCCTCCTCGACGACCGTCCGCTCCGGTCGTGGGCGTCCAAGGCGGTTGCCCGCGTGCTCGGCTTTCTCCCGCAAGGCACGATCACACCCGACGGGATCCGGGTAGAAGGTCTCGTACGGCGCGGTCGCTACGCCCACCAGGGCGCGCTGGGGACCTGGGCGGCGCGGGACGACGCGGTGGTCGCCGAAGCGATGGCGGCGGCGGGAGTGACCGAGCTCGCGACGCGTACCGTCGGCGAGCTGTCCGGTGGCCAGCGCCAGCGTGTCTGGATCGCGATGGTGCTCGCCCAGGAGACGCCGTACCTCCTGCTCGACGAACCGACCACATTCCTCGACATCGCCCACCAGTTCGAGCTGCTGCGGCTGCTGCGCCGTCTGGTCGATGAGGGACGTACCGTCGTCGTGGTGCTCCACGACCTCAACCAGGCCTGTCGCTTCGCCGACTACGTCGTGGCGATGCACGAGGGTCAGGTCGTGGCGAGTGGCCCGCCGGTCGAGGTGATCGACGCCGCGCTGGTCGAGAAGGTGTTCGGGCTACCGTGCATCGTCGTGCCCGACCCGATCACCGGCACGCCCATGGTCGTGGCTTACGCGTAGCGACGTGACGAGTGTCTATCTGCCCATCTGGTCCTCGGGGCTGAGGTGCTCGACCGTCTTGCCGGTCTCGGTGAACGTCCTGGTCACATGACCGCTGGTGTACACCCACAGGATCCGCAGGGGCACGTCCCCGACGTTGCGGAACAGGTGCGGGACGGGGGAGGGGACGTAAGTGGTGTCGTACTGCTCCAACCGCGTCACCTCCCGGCCGGCGGGGCCGTCGACCCATACCTCGGCCGACCCCTCGAGGATGGTGACGTGCTCGTCGCAGTTGTGGGAGTGCAGCGGCGCACCGGAGCCGACGGGGTAGACGCTCATGCCGGAGGTGATCCGGTTCTCACCACCGGCGACGGAGGTGGTGACCAGGGGAGTGGTCACCACCGCTCCGCCGCGGTCGAGAAGGGGTACGTCGCGTACTCTCACGATGGTCGTCATGCCGCGAGCGTAGGTCGCTGAGAACGGCCCGAGGGGCGCACGGCGTGCACTGTTACGTTGCACGCAAGCAGGGTGTGACCGGGGACACATCGCAGTACGGTCCCGGTGAAGAACCTCCCCGACCCCCGAGGAACACCAATGCGATTGCCCAGGATCGAGCCCGACGACTACACCCCGCGCCAGGCCGAGGTCGCCGCCAAGATCGCCGGCCGGCGCGGCTCGGTGCGTGGCCCCTTCCAGGTCTGGCTCAACAGTCCCGAAGTGTGCGAGCGCGTCGAGTCGCTCGGCGCCTGGCTCCGTTTCGAGTCCGAGCTCCCGCTGCGACTTCGCGAGTACTCGCTTCTCATCGCCGCCAGGAAGTTCGACGCGCAGTACTCCTGGAACGCCCACTCGGCCAAGGCGATCGCGGCGGGGATGCCGCCGGAGACGATCGAGGCGCTGGCCCGCAACGAGCGCCCGGTCTTCGACAATCCTCAGGACGAGATCTTCTACGCGTTCTGCACCGAGCTCCTCGAGACCCACTTCGTCTCCGACGACACCTTCACCGCGGCGCTGGATGCCTTCGGCCCGGCGGCCCTGGTCGAAACGGTCGCCTCGCTGGGCAACTACACGATGCTCGGGATGGTCCTCAACACCTTCCAGGTCGACCTCCAGCCCGATCGCGAAGCACCGTTCCCCGACGTCCGGGGCTACGCCAAGGTCACCCCCGCGAAGGCATGACATGTCCACCCACACCATCGACGAAGATGACGTACGCCAGGAGCAACCCGTGAGCCAGCCGGTCCTCAGCGTGGTCGGCGTCGCCAAGGCCTTTGGCGGCGCCGCGGCCCTCAAGGGAGTCTCTGTCGACTTCCGACCAGGCGAGATCCACGCCCTGATGGGCATGAACGGTGCCGGGAAGTCGACGCTCGTCCAGGTCATCTCAGGCGCGATCACACCCGACGACGGCCACGTCGAGATCGCCGGCGACCGGGTCCACCTCAGTGCCAGACGCGCCCGCGCCCTCGGAGTCGCAACAGTCCCGCAGCGTCGCGAGATCGTCCCGGAGCTCACGGTCGCCGAGAACATCGTCCTCGGGGTCGTGCCGAACCGTGCCTGGGTCGTCGACTGGCGCCGGATGCGTCGTCAGGCCGCCGAGACACTCGCCGACCTGGGGATCGGGCTCGACGTGAACCGGGTCTGCGGCGAGCTCACCGTCGCCGAGCAGACCCTGGTCGAGGTCGCCCGCGAGGTCTCCCGTGGCGGCCGGGTGCTGATCCTCGACGAGCCGACCGCCTGCCTCGGCGTCGAGGCGGCCGAGCAGGTACACAGCGGGTACGGCGGCTGCGGGACTCCGGGGTCGCGATCGTCTACATCTCGCACCACATCGACGAGGTCATCGACCTCGCCGACCGGATCACGGTCCTGCGCGAGGGCGAGCTCGTCGCCTCCGCGGCACGGAAGGAGCTCGATGCTGACAAGCTCGTCCGCGCCATGGTCGGCCGCGACGTGGTCTCCAGACGAAGTCAGCGTCCGCCTGCCAGCGAGCAGGTCGGCATCTCGGTCAGAAGCCTCAGCAACGGCCGCTTCATCCAGGAGTTCGCGGTCGACGTACGCCGCGGCGAGACCGTCGCGGTCCTCGGGCCCGCGGGCGACGCCCAGTCCCAGCTCTTCGACCTCCTCACCGGCCGGATCCCCGGAGGAGGGGGCGCTCGAGGTCGACGGTCACCATGTGCCGCTCGGCCGGATCGGCGCCTCGTTGCGCTCGGGCCTCAGGTGTATCACCGGCGACCGCCGTCGTCTCGGCCTCGTCCTCGGGCTGAGCATCGACGAGAACATGCTGCTCGCCCACGACCGGCTCAGCCGGCGCCGGCTCCATCGCACCAAGGACCTCGCCCAGCGAGGCAACCCGCTGCGGGAGAGGTTCCGGGTCAAGTCGCTGACCCGCAACCCGCCGGTGGCCGAGCTCTCCGGTGGCAACCAGCAGAAGGTGCTCCTGGCCAAGTGGCTCCACACCGACCCTGTCGCCTGCTTCCTCGAGGACCCGACCAACGGCGTCGACATCTCCGCGATGGCAGAGATCCACCAGCACATCGACGACCTGGTCAAGCAGGGCGCAGCCGTGCTCCTCGCCTCCTCCTCCGCCGAGGAGGTCATGCGCCTCGCCGACCACGTCGTGGTCGTACGCGGCGGCCGCATCGTCGCTCGCCGCGACATCACCGACATCACCCGCGACGAGCTCGTCGCCCTCACCCTCGGAGGGACCCCCTCATGACCGCACTGGAAGCCAGGCCCGACCCCGGGGCGAAGCGGGCTGACACCGGCCCGACCGCGTGGCGCCGAGCCACCCAGATCCCGCACCTCGGCCTGTTGATCGTGATCGCCGCTGTGGTGATCTTCACGGCCACCCAGTCCGACGCCTTCCTGACCAGCGCCAACATGCTCAACGTGGCCCGCCAGATCAGTGTCGTCGCGGTCCTCGCCGGCGGGCTCACACTGCTGATGACCGCCGGTGGCATGGACTTCTCGATGGGCTCGGTCGCCGGCGTCAGCACCGCGATTTGCGCCCAGCTCTCCTCCCACGGCCAACCGCTCGCAGTCGCGGTCGGCGTGGCCGTTCTGGTCGCCATCGGCGTCGGCCTGGTCAACGGGTTGGTCGTCACGATCTTCGGTGTCGCCCCGTTCGTGGTCACCCTCGCCAGTGCGACTCTGCTCGACGGCGTCGCCCTGCTGATCATCAACGGGCTCTCCGTGACGGTCGGCCCCGGGCTCAACGGACTCGGCTACGGCACCACTCTTGGCATCCCCAACCTGGTGCTGATCGCGGTCGTCGTCCTTGCGGCCATCGCTCTGGCCATGCGGTTCACCATCTTCGGTCGCGACGCGTTCGCGATCGGCGGCAACGAGGACGTCGCCAGGCTCAGCGGCATCAAGGTCAACCGCAACAAGCTGCTGCTCTACGTGCTGGCCGGCCTGCTCTCCGCGATCGCCGGAGTCATGCTGCTGTCCCGGCTGGGCGCCTCCAGCCCCGGCACCGGCGGCCTCATGCTCCAGCTGACCGCGGTCGCCGCGGTGGTCATCGGCGGCACCAGCCTTGCGGGCGGGCACGGAACGATCGTGGGCACCGCCCTCGGCGTACTGCTCATCGGTCTGGTCGCCAACTCCCTCAACCTGCTGCAGGTCTCCAGCTACTACCAGCAGATCTCGGTCGGTGCCGTGCTGCTCCTGGCAGCGATCTCCAACCAGATCCAGAGACGTACGCGGCACTAGATGCCTCGCGGCTCGGGCGCGCTCCTCGGCAACAACCCCATCCCCGAGAGACACCAACCCCGAAAGGTTCATCACGCATGTCGACCTCACTCCGCACCACCCACAAGGCGGTGGCGATCGGCGCGACCGCGGCCCTGGCGCTGTCCCTGAGCGCCTGCTCCGGATCCTCCGACAGCAGCGAAGGCGGCGAAGACGCGATCACGATCGGATTCGTCAACGGCTCCAACACCGAGTTCCACACCTGCCTGCAGGCGGCGATCGAGGAGCAGGCGGCCGAGGAGGGCGCCGAGATCATCACCGCCAACTCCAAGCAGGACCCCGGCACCGAGCTGGCCAACATCGAGGACATGCTCTCTCGCAACGTGGACCTGCTCATGGTGCAGACGGTCAATGTCGACGCGCTGGCCAACGACATCGCCCGCGCGAAAGCGGCCGATGTACCGATCTTCCTCACCTCCGTGCTCCCTGAGGACCTCTCCGGTGTGCTCGGCGCCCAGATCGTCCCGCTCGCCGAGGTCGGCAAGCTGGACGCCGAGTGGGTGGCCGAGGACGCGGCCGGCAAGCCGGTCGAGGCCGCCGTGATCGCCGGGGCGCCGGGTGCGGCCTCCGACGTCCTGGTCGGCGGTTTCACCGACGCGCTGCCCGAGAACGTCGAGGTCGTGGCCAACCAGCCGGGCATGTTCAACCGATCCAAGGCACAAGAGGTGGCCGAGAACATCATCTCGTCTCACCCTGACCTCGGCTACGCCTTCGTCGCCAACGAGGACATGGCCTTCGGTGCCGCCAACGCGTTCAAGGCCGCTGGCAAGGACGTCAAGATCGTCACCTCGAACGGCACCGACGCCGGCCTGGAGGCACTCCAGAACGGCACCTTCTCCGCGATCGTGTCGAACTCCGCGCTTATCACCGGCCATCAGGCGGTCCAGCACGCGCTCGACCTTCTCGAGGACCCGAGGGGCAGCGAGAGGATCGGGAAGACGCCGATCGAGCTGATCACCAAGGAGAACGCGGCCGACGCGCCGCGCTACTGCGCCGCGGAGTAGCCCGGGCGAACAGCGCAGGATTCCACAGACTTCTCACAGTGTCCCGGGTCACACTGTGGGAAGTCTGCGGCATGAAAGGACAAATGTATGGATCGGCTTCAGGTGATGCGCAGCTTCGTCACCGTCGCGAACGTCGGGAGCTTCAGCGGGGCAGCGAAGACCTTGGGGACATCTGGGTCGCTGATCTCACGCCACGTCGCCGACCTCGAGAAACAGGTGGGCGTCCGCCTGGTGAACCGCACCGCGCGATCGGTGAGCCTCACCGAGCCCGGCGTGCGGTACAGCCAGTTCGCGCAGCGCATCCTCGACGAGATCGATGAGGAGGACCAGTCGATCTCGCAGATGCGTGACAGGCCCGAGGGACCGCTCGCGATCATCGCGCCAAAGTGGATCGGCGGCCTCGATCTCGGCGACGCGATCGCGGCGTTCACCGTCGCGCACCCCAAGATCCATGTCCGCTTCGAGCTCGGCGGGATGTCGGACCGCACCTACGACTTCCTCGACTCCGGTTTCGACGTCGCCTTCCACACCCGTGACCTACGTGACTCCAGGGTGCGGCTCAAGCGGGTCTCGTCGCTGCCGTTCGTGCTGTGCGCGGCGCCGGGCTACCTCAAGAAGCACGGCGAACTGAAGCACCCCAACGAGCTGGCCGACCACGACTGCCTGGTCCATGTCAACGATCCCGTCTGGCGGATCGGCACCGGGCACGAGTCCTCACTCCACAAGATCCGAAACGTGGCATTCTCTTCCAACTCCTACATCGCGATCGAGAAGGCAGCGCTGCACGGTCGTGGGCTCGCGCTGCTCCCGCAGCGCCCGGTGCAGGACGCGTTGGCGGAGGGCCGTCTGGTGGAGCTTCTCCCTGACCTCTCCGTACCGGACCGGTCGCTCTACGCGATCTACGGGCCGGGGCAGCGCACGCCTCAGAAGGTCAAGGTCTTCCTCGACTTCCTGACCAAGTGGTTCGCCAACCACCCGATCAAGGCGGGTTGATGCGCCGCGCGCAACTTAGGCGTGAAGGCATGGTGCGCTCAGGCCGTTGAGGCCCGGGCGCGGGCTTTCTAGGCTCGACACCGCAGGTGATGGACGTCACCAGCGCCCGACGAAAGAGGTACGCCGCGTGGGCATCCAACGCATCGAGACCGCGTCCTACGTGGTCGACGACCTGGACATCTGTATCAGGTTCTTCACCGACCTCGGGCTGACGCCACGGGCACGGTCCGAGCGGCGGGCGGAGTTCACGACACAGACCGGCCAGGTCGTCGCCCTCGCCCTGGACCCCGACCCGTGGCTGCCGCCGCCGGTCGAGGACGGGCCCGGGATCCGGGAGATCGTGTGGGGCGTCGACACCGCCGAGGAGGTCGGCCGGATCGTCTCCTCGGTCGCGGCGGACCGGGAGGTCACCGAGGTCGACGGCGTCTTCCACACGGTCGACGAGTCCGGCTTCGGGCTCGGGCTCACGGTGGCCTCGGCGGTCGTGCCAGACACGGCGCCTGTGAGGGGCAACGTCTCCGGGCACGTGGTGCGCTGGAACGAGGGCATCGCCGCGCCGCCGGCCCAGGTGCGCCCACTGCGGATCTGCCACGTCGCCTGGAACATCGAGAAGGCCGGCCGTGAGGAGGCGGTCGCGTTCTACACCGACCGCCTCGGCTTCCGAGTGACCGACCTGGTCAAGCCGATGGGCGCCTTCATGCAGGCGCCTGGCGACGACGACCAGCACACCGCCCTGCTCTGCTGGCGCCCCGACCGAGCGAGCACCAACCACACCTCCTACGAGGTCGCCTCCATGGACCAGGTGATCCTCGGCGGCAACCAGATGATCGCCGCCGGCTGGCAAGAAGCCCGCCGCCTCGGCCGCCACACCGTCGGCTCCAACTTCTTCCGTTTCGTGCACAACCCCGCCGGCGGCCGCGTCGAGCTGGCCGCGGACATGGACCGCGTCGACGACACCTACGGCCCCAACGTCCACGAAGAGACCCCGCCTCACCACCTGTGGACCCTCGAGATGAACCCCAGCGCAAGGGAGCGACCCTGATGACCCCCACCTACCCGCCCATCGAGCTCTACATCAACGGCGCCTGGACCACCGGCTCCGGCACTCGCCGCGAGTCCGTCGTCAACCCGGCTACCGAGGAGGTTCTCGGCGAGGTCCCGCTGGCCGAGGTCGCCGACCTAGACGCTGCCCTCGACGCAGCCGATCGCGGCTGGAGGGTCTGGCGCGACACCCCCGTCACCGAGCGTTCCGCGATCCTGTCCCGGACCGCCGACCTTCTCCGCGAGCGCGCGGCCACCATCGGTCCGATCATGACCCTAGAGGCAGGCAAGTCGGTCGCCGAGGCGACCGGAGAGGTACGCCGCACTGCAGGCATGCTCGACTGGCACGTCGAGGAGGGCAAGCGCGCCTACGGCCGCCTCATCCCCACCGGGCCCGGCGAGATCCTCAGCGTGGTCCGCGAAGGAATCGGCCCAGTCGCCGCGCTCACGGCCTGGAACTTCCCTGCCGGTGGGCCGCTCCGCAAGATCGCCCCAGCGCTCGCGGCCGGCTGCTCGATCGTGCTCAAGGCCTCCGAGGAGGTGCCCGCGACCGCGGTCGAGGTGGTGCGCTGCTTCCACGACGCCGGTCTCCCGGCCGGGGTGCTCAACCTCGTCTTCGGCGTCCCCGCGGAGGTCTCCGCGCACCTGATCGCCTCGCCGGTGACCCGATTCGTCGGCTTCACCGGGTCGATCCCGGTCGGCAAGCTGCTCGCCGGGCTGGCCGCCCAGCAGATGAAGCCGACAGTCATGGAGCTAGGCGGTCACGCGCCGGTCATCGTCGCCCCCGACGTCGACCCGGCCGAGGCGGCCCGGTCGAGTGTACGCGGCAAGTTCGTCAACGCCGGCCAGGTCTGCACCTCGCCGAGCCGCTTCTTCGTCCACGAGTCCGTGTATGACGAGTTCGTCGACACCTTCGTCACCGAGGCCGAGAAGGTCGTGGTGGGCAACGGCTCCGAGACGGGCGTCCAGATGGGGCCGCTCGCCAATGACCGGCGACTTCGTGCCGTCGCGGACCTCGTCGAGGACGCCCGCGAGCGTGGCGCGAAGGTGCTCACCGGCGGTGCTCCGCTGGATGGCCCGGGCTTCTTCTACCCGCCCACGGTGCTCGTCGACGTGCCCGCCGACTCCAAGATCCTGCACGAGGAGCCATTCGGCCCGGTCGTCCCGATCATGAGCTACTCCGATCTCGATGACGCCATCGCACAGGCCAACTCACTGCCCTATGGGTTGGCTGCGTACGGGTTCACGCACCGCGCCGATGTCGCCGATCGTCTCGTTCGCGGGTTCGAGGCCGGCATCCTCTCCATCAACCACGTCGGCGGATCGGTCGCCAATGCGCCCTCGGGCGGGTTCAAGGAGAGCGGCCACGGACGAGAGGGCGGCACCGAGGGCCTGGCCGACTACCTGGTCACCAAGCGCGTCTCGCACAAGCTGGCCATCTGATGCGGTTCACCCGGATCCTCCACGAGGGAGGCCCGCGGTTCGCACGGATCGAGGACGAGGTCGCGTACGTCCTGGACGGCTCGCCGATCACCGGCTCGCCGGCGGTGGTGGTGGAGGTGCCGTTGTCCGACCTTGGCCTGCTCCCACCGGTGATCCCAGGTGTCTTCTACGCCGTCGGGCTCAACTACAACCGGCACATCGCGCACGCCCTCGAGCACGACTACGACCGGGCACAGACGCCAACGCGCCCCGAGGTCGGCTACCGGGCCAACAACGCCCTGATCGGTAGCGGCGAGGCGATCGTCAAGCCAGCCGAGGCCACCGGACGCTTCGAGGCCGAGGGCGAGCTCGTCGCCGTGATCGGGCGGAGGTTGAAGAAGGCGAGCCGGGCCGAGGCGCAGGATGCGATCTTCGGCTGGACGATCGGCAACGACGTCAGCGCGCGGGAGTGGCAGCACGCCGACCGTACGTTCTGGCGCTCGAAGAACGCCGACACCTTCAAGCCGATGGGCCCGTGGATCGAGACCGACGTCGACCCGATGACCTCGACCACGACCGTGCGCATCGACGGCGAGACCAAGGCCGAGTTCAAGACCGGCGACATGCTCTTCGACCCCTACGACTACCTCGTCGAGGCGTCGCGCCACCTCACGATCAGCCCCGGCGACGTCCTGTGGATGGGCGCCGACTCCACCGTCCAACTCACCCCCGGAAGCACCGTCGAGGTCGAGATCTCCGGCATCGGCACCCTGCGCAACCCTGTCATCGAAGCAACCAAGGAAGGCACCCACCAGTGACCGACACCCCCCCAGGCCCCCGCGGAGCGCAGCAACGCCCCGGCGTACATCCATCACGTCAACTTCCCCACGACCGATCCCGAGCGGACCAAGGAGTGGTACGCGAAGGTCTTCTCGCTCAAGGCGATCACCCCGAAGTCGAACACCAAGGTCGTGCTGATGACCAACGGCCGCTTCGACCTGCACTTCACGCCCGTCGAGACGATGGACCGGATGGCGCCCTACCACTTCGCGGTCGAGATCGAGGACTGGGACGGGTTCATGGCCCACCTCGAAAACGTCGGCGTACGCCACACCCGGATCACCTCGCGCCCCGAGAACCGCTCGCTGTTCTGCTACATCCACGACCCCGACCACACGATGATCGAGCTGGTCTACCACTCCAAGCGGCCCGGCGGCGCGCCCGAGGTCGTCGACTATCCCGAGAAGACCACCGTCAAGCGCGGCGCCAACTCGGCCGACCAGGCGCGCGAGATCCTCGGATGAGCGGCCCGGTCAAGCACCTGGCCCGCTACGCCACGGCTGTGGACGAAACCCGGATCTACTACGAGGCACACGGCCTGGCCGCCGGTCCGGGGGAGGGCCCGCCGCCCGCGGTGGTGCTGGTGCACGGGTCCGGCGGCCACCATGCCGCCTGGTGGCAGCAAGTCCCCGCGCTGCGGGGCTCCTACTCGGTGATCACCCTCGACCTTCGCGGCTTCGGTCGCTCCGACGCAGTGACCGGTACCGACGGCACCGTCTCCTCCGAGGGGACGGCGGACGACATTCTCGCGGTCCTGCGCGACCCGGCGCTGCGGGCGACCGGGATCGGTCCGGCCGTCCTGGTCGGCCAGTCCGTGGGTGCGGCCGCCGCGTTGCGGGCGGCGATGTCCTTGTCTCCTGCTGATCGGCGTGAGCTGATCGCCGGTGTGGTTCTGGCAGCCTCGCTGGGCGGGATCGACGATCCGGCCCTCAACGAGCGCGTACGCCTCGACCGAGCCGCCGCTGATGCCATCCCGGTCCTCGACCGGCTGCTCACGCCCGCCTTCCGTGAGAACGAACCGGCTCTGACGTTCCTCTTCCGACAGATGGGCACGTTCAACGTCGCGGGGATGGCCGACCTGCGTCATCTCAACTCCGACGGCCCGACCGTCTCGGAGCTGAAGGAGGCGGACCTGCCGCTGTGCCTGCTCTCGGGGTCGCTCGACGCGGTGCTGTCCCCGGAGACCATCCGAACCGCCGCCGGTGTCCTCCCGAACACCCACGTCGAGCTCGTCGAGGACGCCCCGCACTCGATGTACTGGGAGGCCCCGGAGCAGTTCAACGACGCCCTGAAGCGCTTCCTCGCCACCGTCCTCACCGATCCCCAGGAGATCCCAGCATGAGCACCCTCGGACTCGGCCTCATCGACGCCGACGCCATGGTCACCGCAGCCCTCGCCCGCGGTGAGGAGATCGGCAAGGCCTTCTCGATCGCCGTCGTCGACGCCGGCGGGTTCCCGCTGGTCGTCAAGCGCGTCGACGGAGCCCGCCCGCTGACACCCTCGATCGCGATGTCGAAGGCATACACCGCCGCCGTCATGCAGCGTCCCGCCAACATGCTGAAGGGCTGGGCCGAGTCCAACCCAGGCTTCTTCGGCACGCTGTCGAACCACGGCGCATGGCCAATCGTCGCCACCGACGGCGGGGTCACCGTCCAGAAAGACGGGGAGATCCTCGGCGGCCTCGGCGTCTCGGGCGGGACGCCGGCCGAGGACCAGCAGATCTGCGACGAAGTGCTGACCGAGCTGGGCTACGACCTCGCCTTCGCGGCCTGGGGCAAGCCCGCAGGGACTGATTCGCGTGGCTGACGATTTCAAGTACCACATCGACCACCACGCCTCGCTTGTCGTCCCGTCGGAGCTGCGCCGCGCCCGCGAGCGGTACGAAGCCGGGACAGCCTCTGCCGACGATGTCGACGCCGCGGTCGAGGCCGCGATTGAGGACTGGCTCCTGCGCGAGCGCCGCCTCGGGCTGCTGGCCCTCTCCGACGGCGAGTTCCGGCGCCGCAACTCGCTCTCCGTGGTCTACGACGCGATCTCCGGCTTCGGCCCGGTCGAACATCAGTCCGCGCTGGCCGAGCTCGTCGGCCCTTCGCACGCACCCGAGGTGCGGTCGGTGACCGGTGAGCTCTCGGTCTCCGGCCGCCTGGCCGCAGCCGAAGGCGCCCAGCTCACCGGCATCGACTACCGCTCGACGATGGTCGCGCTGCCCTCGCCGGGCTTCGTGACTGGGCTCGCCGGCGCGGCTGCCGAGGCGGGCAGGACGCTCGCGGACATCATCCGCGCGGAGATCACGGCATTCGCCGGCGAGGGTGTGGTCTACGTACTCCTCCGCAATCCGGCCCTCGCCTTTCTCCTCACCGACGAGGGGCGCGAGCGCGCCGTCTCGCTCGGGATCGACCCGGACAAGACCGTTGCCGGGCTGGTCGAGGCCGACAACGCCGTCCTTGACGGTCTGGAGCTCCCCGAGAACTTCTGCCTCGGACTCGACCTGACCACCGCCGGACAAGCCGCCGGTCCCTGGTCGGAGGAAGCCGTCGCCGGCTTCCTCGCCATCCAGGCGTACGAGCGGCTCTGCGTCGACTATCCGGATGAGTCCCGCTTCCCGCTCTCGCTGGTGCCCGAGGGAGTCGTGATGTCCCTGGGCGTCGTCGACATCTCCACCCCGGAGCTCGAGGACGTCGACGCACTGGTGGCGCGCATCGACGAGGCTGCCGAGATCATCGACATCGACGACATCGCGATCTCCACCAACGGCGGATTCCACCTCGTCCCGGAGCTCAGCGGGGAGACCGAACAGGCCAAGCTCCAACTCGTCGAGATGGTCGCGCGGTACTTCTGGGGCAACGAACTCTGACGCGAACCAGGTTCGGGGCGGCCACGTGATCGGTTCACGTGGTCGCCCTTCGTTTTGGGGGAGCCGTTCTTTCTCGACACTTGGGCGCACCTTGACGAGCACTGTGAAGACCCTCACACTGGTGCAACCAGCGCACAGACATGCGCATAGCGCACAAGGAGGAGACGTGAACGACTCAACGCAGGCCGCAGGGGCGAAGCCCTTGCGAGCCGCTGCTGGAAGCCTGGTCGGCGCCGTGATGGAGTGGTACGACTTCCTGCTCTACGGAATCGTTGCTGCCGTGGTCTTCAACGAGGCCTTCTTTCCTGGGGTGAGTCCGATCGCCGGCACACTGGCTGCGTTTGCCACCTTTGGGGTGGGTTTCCTCTGTCGGCCGCTGGGCGGGATCTTCTTTGGTCACTTCGGTGACAAGCTCGGTCGCAAGCGCATGCTGGTCTGGACCGTGACGATCATGGGAGTCTGCACAGCGCTGATCGGGCTGCTGCCGACCTACGCGAGCGTCGGCTGGCTTGCGCCGCTGGGTCTAGTGATCTTGCGGGCAATCCAGGGATTCGCCGTCGGCGGCGAATGGGGTGGCGCTTCCTTGATGGCGGTCGAGAACGCGCCGTCGAAGTTGAAGGCGCTCTACAGCAGCGGGGTCCAGGTCGGGTACTCGGTCGGCCTCATCCTCGCCACCGGCATCGTCGCGATCCTCGACAAGGCGCTCGGTACGAGCGGTTTCGCTGCCTGGGGCTGGCGGATCCCGTTCCTCATCAGCATCGTCTTCGTTGCGCTGGCGCTCTGGATCCGTGCGGGTGTCCCGGAGAGCCACGTCTTCGAGGAGGAGGTGGCCGAGGATCCCAACGAGAAGCGTCGCCTGCCCGTCCTCGACGCGATTCGGGAGCACCCCACCGCCTTCCTGCAGATCATCGGCATGCGACTGGGTGAGTTGTTCACGATGTATATCGTGACCACCTTCGCGCTGGCGTACGCCACCGCCGAGCACGGCTTTTCCGAGGGCTCACTTCTGCGTGTCGGGCTTCTGGTTGGCGCGATCGGCATCGTGACGATTCCGTTGTTCGCTTGGGTCTCCGATCGCTGGGGTCGAAAGCCGGTGTTCATCGTGGGTGCTGTGATCGGGGCGCTCGGTGCGATCCCGTACTTCCTTTCGATGGAGGCTGGCTCGACCATCCTTGTTGTGGTCATGTCGATCGTCCTGGTCAACATCGCGCACGACATGATCGTCAGCGTCCAGCAGCCGCTGTTCACCGAGCTCTTCGGGGCGTCCTACCGCTACAGCGGTGCGGGTCTCGGCTATCAGGTCGCCAGCGCGATCGGCGGAGGTTTCACTCCGTTCATCGCCACGGCGCTGGTCGCGGTCGGCGGTGGCAGCTGGACCTGGGTTGCGGTCTATCTCGTCGGCGGCTGCGTCATCTCCGCGCTGGTGGCGCTGACTCTGCGTGCGCCTGCCATCGACACCTCCGAGCAGCAGGCACTGCCGGACAACGGTCTACCGGCATGAGAATCGTGCGTCCCACGGGCAGCATCCTCGTAGGGCTGATCGGCTCAGGGATCACGCGGTCCCCGACGCCCGCTCTCCACGAGCGAGAGGCGGACCATCACGGCCTCCGCTACCTATACCGGGTGTTCGACCTGCCGACTCTCGGTCTGTCGCCCGCGGAAGTGCCCGACATAGTTCGATCCGCCGCATTGCTCGGCTACACCGGCCTCAACATCACCCACCCCGCCAAACAGGTGGTGATACCCGTCCTCGACAGGCTTGACGCCGTGTCCGAGGCATTGGGGGCGGTCAATACCGTTGTCATCGAGGAAGACGGCCAGCTCGTCGGCCACAACACGGATGTCGCGGCGTTCGGCGACGCTCTGGTCGATGCGCTCGGTGAGCGCTCTCTTGGTCGGATCCTCCAGCTCGGTGCTGGTGGCGCGGGGGCCGCGACAGCGTACGCCGTCCTGGAGCGTGGAGCCGCGGCGCTGACCCTGACCGATGTCGATGAGGGTCGGGGCACGCAGCTGGCAGCCCGGATGCGGAGCCTGTTTCCTGGTGTCGAGGTCGATTCCGTCGCGTTCGACGAGGTCGCTGACACCGTCCCCGCTCACAACGGGGTGATCAACGCCAGCCCGGTAGGTTCGGCCGTGAGCCCGGGTCTGCCTCTCGACCCCACGCTCCTCCACAGCGAGCAGTGGGTCGCCGATGTGGTCTACCGTCCGCTGCGAACCCCACTGGTCGAGAAAGCAGCCGCGCTCGGCTGTGTCGCCGTCGGTGGCGGTGGGATGATGGTGGGCCAAGCCGTCGCGAGCTTCACAGCATTCGCCGGCAGGAAGGCCGACGCCGCCCGAATCGCTGCGCACTTCGAGGAACTGGCCCTAGCCGGCCTCTGAAGAGCCCTCAGCGACGCTGGGGCCGGCCGGAAAGGTCGGCCTCGGCGGCTGCGGCCGCTTGGCGCAGCCTGGGCACGTACTTCTCCGTCAGTTGCTCCGTCGTCGCCCCGGTCATCTGGACCGACACGTTGAGCGCCGCGACGACGGCACCGGAACGATCGTGCACGGGCACGGCGAGACCCCGCAGCCCATCGTCGAGCTCCTGGTCGACCAAGGCCCACCCTCGTTCACGGGCTAGGTCGATGGCCGTCCGAAGATCCTCCACGGTTCGTACCGAATGCGGAGTATGTGCCTCGAGGCGCAGACGCCCTAAGTAGTCCGCAAACTCATCGGCAGAAAGCCCGGCGAGCAGGATTCGTCCCATCGAGGTCGCGTAGGCGCTGAAACGAGTGCCGACGGTGATCTTCACCGTTGCCAGCCGTCGACCGGTCGCGATTCCCAGGTAGACGACGTCGTCGCCGTCGAGCACGGTCAACGATGCCGTCTCGTTGAGGTCACGCGCTAGCTCTGACAGATGCGGCTGGACCACGTCGACCAACGAAAGCCCCGAAAGATAGGCGAAGCCCAGTTCGAGAAGCTTCGCAGTCAATTCGAACTCCCTGCGTCCGGCCCTGACGTAACCCAGGTCTTCCAGCGTGAGTAGAAGCCTGCGGGCGGTCGCCCGGTCCAGCCCGGTCGCCCTGGCGACATCGCTCAAGGTGAGTCGCGGGTGATCCGCATCGAATGCCTTGATCACGCGGAAAGCGCGCTCAACCGCCCGGACATGGTGCCGACTGGCGGGCGCGGTGTCTGGCGCATCGCCGTTCACCAATGGCGCGTCGGGCGTTGTCATGAGCGGCTGCCAGCTGCTCGTTCGTGCGTCATGCGCACACTCTATGCCGTGGGAGTCTGCCGATCAGGCGTCGATGGCGTCAGGCGTACCGAGAGGCAGTTCAAGCGTCGATCACAGAAGGTTGGCGAAGGTGACGCTGCGGTCGAGGAGCCGGGGACGTACGTCGGCGACGATCAGGCGAGTGAAGTGCTCGGTGCGGGTGTGAGCCTCGAACCCGGCCTGGTCGTCGTAGACCTCATATAGAACGAACGCGACGCGTCCCTCGGGCGCGTCGAGGACCTCGTGCACCTCGTAGGTGAGATTGGCGGGCTCGGTGTGGGCGTGCTCGCGCATCTTGATGAGCGCCTCGCGCACATGGGAAGCGTCGGTGGGGGCGACCTCGTAGCGTGCGATGACGGCGTAGGGCATGCCCGAGATTCCACCAGTTCGGGGAGGCGGGATCCAGGGGCCGACCCTGCGTTCGGTGCAACCAATGGATGCTGTGGAGCCTCTCCCGGCGTGCTCGCCGAGTGCCTAGCGTGTGGCGTGCAGCACGCCCCGATCACTCAGTCCCGAGCATTCCAGGAGCGCACATGTCAGGCAGTCGCGTCGAGACCCTCGTCAACGGCGAGTGGGTCGGGGCCGAGGAATGGCTCGACGTCACCGACCCAGCCACCAACACCGTCGTCGCACAGGTCCCTTCGCTCACGTCCTCGCAGGTCACCTCGGCTTTCGACGCGGCCGTCAAGGCGTTCGAGGGGTGGCGCCGCACGTCTGCCTTCGAGCGCGCTGCGATCCTCCGCCGCGCCGCCGGGCTGATCCGTCAGCGCGCCACCGAGATCGCCGCCGAGATCATCGCGGAGAACGGCAAGACCCTCGCCGAGGCGACCGGGGAGGCCGGCAAGGCGGCCGACTTCCTCGACTACTACGCCGCCCTCGACCGCGCGCCCTTCGGCGAGCTGCTGCACGACGTGCGCCCAGGAACACAGACGTCCGTACGTCGCGAGCCCATCGGCGTCGTCACCGCGATCACACCGTGGAACGACCCGCTGCTGACCCCCGCGCGCAAGCTCGCCCCGGCGCTGATGAGCGGCAACACTGCGGTGCTCAAGCCGGCGACCGAGACCCCTCGGTCCGGCCTTCACCTGGCCCGTGCACTCCATGACGCCGGGCTCCCTGCAGGTGTGCTCAACGTGGTCACCGGGCGCGGCTCGGTGATCGGCGACGCGCTTCTCGACGAGCGGATCTCGGCGCTCACCTTCACCGGCTCCAACGAGGTCGGCGAGGCGCTCCGCGCCCAGGTGGCCGACCGCAACATAAGGTTCCAGGCCGAACTCGGTGGCAAGAACGCGACCGTGGTCCTGGCCGACGCCGACCTTGCCGCTGCGGTCGAGGGCGTCGTCGCGGCCGGTTTCGGCCAGGCTGGGGAGCGCTGCACGGCGACCAGCCGGGTGATCCTCGACCGGGATATCCACGACGACTTCGTCGCCCTGCTCACCGCGCGGCTGGCAGCCATCCGACCCGGCAGGCCCGATGCGGAGGGCACCACGATGGGCCCGCTGGTCAGCGCGAGCCATCAGGGCACGGTGCTCGCCGCGATCGAGACCGCCCGGGCGCAGGGTGCGACGGTCCTCGTCGGCGGGGGCGTTCCGGACGGGGACCTCGCCCGAGGCTGCTTTGTCGAGCCCACCCTGATCGGCGACGTCACTGAGACCATGGACCTGTGGCGTGAGGAGGTCTTCGGGCCTGTCGTCGCGGTACGTGCGGTCGCCGGTCTCACCGAGGCGATCGAGGCCGTCAACGACTCCGACTTCGGACTCGCCGCGGCGATCTTCACGCAGTCGCTGAGCAGCGCACACAGGTTCGTCGAGGAGGTCGACACCGGTCAGGTCGCGGTCAACACGACCACATCCGGCTGGGACGTCCACCATCCCTTCGGCGGCTTCCGTGGCTCCGGCTCGGCCTTCAAGGAGCAGGGCACCGAAGCGCTGCACTTCTACACGAAGGTCAAGACAGTCGCGATCAAGGTGAGTGCGTGACCACCGTCGGCGTCGTCGGTGGCGGGATCGTCGGGCTCGCGGTTGCCCGCGAGATCCTGCTGCGCCGCCCCGAGGACAACGTCGTCGTCTTCGAGAAGGAGAACAGCCTCGCGGCCCATCAGACCGGTCACAACTCCGGTGTGGTCCATGCGGGCATCTACTACAAGCCGGGCAGCCTCAAGGCTCAGCTCTGCACCCGCGGCCGTGATCTCCTCAAAGAGTTCGCCGCCGAGCACGGCGTGCCGCTCGAGAGCTGCGGCAAGCTCGTCGTCGCGGTCGATGAGGACGAGATGGGCCGGTTCGAGGCGTTGGAGAAGACCGCGGCCGACAACGGCGTACCTGGTCTTCGCCGCGTCGACGGCGCCGAGATCAAGGAGATCGAGCCGTCAGCCGCGGGCATCGCCGCGCTCCATTCGCCGCACACCGCGATCACCGACTACGTCGCCGTCGCCGAGGCGCTCGGCGGCGTCATTGCCGGTAGCGGGGGAGAGGCACGCCTCGGTGAGGAGGTCACCGGCATCCAGCGCGTCACGGGCGGGATCGAGGTCGAGACGCCCACCGGCCGCACCCGGGTCGATCGTCTCGTCGTCTGCGGCGGCCTGGAGTCCGACCGGCTTGGTGAGCTGACCGGTGGTCCGAAGGCGCCTCGGATCGTCCCGTTCCGTGGTGAGTACATGCAGGTCAGCGAAGCGAAGCAGGATCTCGTGAAGGGAATGATCTATCCGGTTCCGGACCCGCGTTACCCGTTCCTCGGGGTCCACTTCACCCGACGGGTCAACGGCAGCCTCGAGGTCGGCCCCAACGCCTTCCTGGCACTGAGTCGACAGCGCTACGGCCGCGCCTCGCTCACCCCCGGCGACCTTGCCGACACCCTCCGGTGGCCGGGATTCTGGCGGTTCGCCGCGGAGCACTGGCGCACGGGTATCACGGAGCTGCGCGGCGTACTCTCCACGAACGCCTACATGCGTGACGCCCAGCGCTACGTCCCCGCGATCGGCGCGAAGGACGTCGCGCGTGCTGGCCTCGGTCTCCGCGCACAGGCCGTCGAGCGGGACGGGTCCCTCGTGGACGACTTCGTCATTCACAGCAGCGACGAGATCACCTCCGTGCGCAACGCGCCGAGCCCCGCTGCAACCTCCAGCCTGGCCATCGCCGAGTACGTCGTGGACCGGATGTCCTGACGTATCGACTTCTTGACCACTCCTGATCTTGAACAAGCCCCCAAGAAAGCAAAGGAACCAACACATGTTCGTCGTCGACACCCAGATCCATCTGTGGAAGGAAGAGACCCCGGACCGGCCGTGGGTGCCGGGCGCGCGAGAGCGAATCCGCCTCAACGGCCACCGCGAGGAGGCCTTCCTTTACGAAGAGGCCATCGAGCTGATGGACGAGGCCGGCGTCAACCGGGCGCTCATCCTGCCCCCGAGCTGGGAGGGCAACCGGATCGACTACTCGCTCGAGGCCTGCGAGAAGTACCCCGAGCGCTTCGGGATCATGGCCCGCATCCCTCAGGACGACCCGGTCGAGGGCACCAAGCTGCTCGAGGAGTTCGCCCGGAACCCCCACATCAAGGGCACCCGCCTGACCTTCCACCGCCCGCAGGACCGCAACTGGATGATCGACGGCACCAACGACTGGTACTGGCCGGTCGCCGAGGAGCTCGGCATCCCCACCATGGTCCACGCGCCGATCTGGAAGCGCGAGCTCGGTCAGATCGCCGAGAAGCATCCCGGCCTCAAGATCATCATCGACCACATGGGCATCATGGCCCGCTGCGTCGACGACGCGATCGGCTACTGGGTCCAGGAGACGGCCGACCTGCACAAGCACCCCAACATCTACGTCAAGGTCTCCGCGATCCCCGGCTACTCGACCCAGCCGTTCCCGAACCTCAACATCGAGAAGTACGTCCGCGAGATGGTCGACAAGATGGGCCCGGAGCGCTGCTTCTGGGGCACCGACATCACTCGTCTGCTCGGGCACGGGGTCACCTGGACCGACACGATCGAGCAGTTCACCAAGCACTTCGACTTCACGCCGGAGGAGCTCGAGTGGATCATGGGCCGGGGCATCAGCGAGTGCCTCGACTGGCCGATCCCGGAGTGAGTGCTGCGCATGACTGAGACTGAATTCGATAGGTCCAACGGGATCGATGGGGGAGAGGCCGTCGTCGCCGCTCTCGAGGCGGCCGGCGTCTCCCACATCTTCTGCGCTTCGGGGTCCGAGTGGGCCCCGGTCTGGGAGGCGCTGGCGCGGCGTCATCGCGACGGCGTGGCGTCACCTCGCTATCTCGACCTGCTCCACGAGACGGTCGCCGCCGGGATGGCCACGGGCTATGGCCTGGTCACCCGGCGGCCCTCGGGCGTGCTGCTGCACGCCGGTCCCGGTTTGCTGCAGGGTGCCATGGCCATCCATGGCGCCCTGCTCGCCGGGGTGCCTTTGGTGGCGCTCTCCTCGGAGTCGATCACCTACGGTGACGGTCCCGGCGCAGACCCCGGTGGCCAGTGGTACCGCAACCTCTCCCACGTCGGCGGCCCGCACACCATCGCCGCCCCGTTCACCAAGTGGGCCAACCAGGTCGGGGCGGTCTCCGTGCTCCTCGGGATGGTCACGCGATCGGTGGAGATGTCGCAGCGTGCACCGGCGGGGCCGGTCTACCTCAACGTCCCCGTCGAGGTGCTGCTGGACCCATGGACGCCGCCGGAACGAATCGTTCCGGCTCCCGTTCCAGGCGGATCGGTCTCGTCCTCGTCCGATATCGAGGCGGTCGTCGCGCTGTTGCGGACCGCCCGCCGGCCGGTGATCGTCACCGAGACCGTCGGGCGCGAGGCAGGCGGTCTGGAGGCGCTCGTGGAGTTCGCCGAGGCGTTCTCGATCCCCGTGGTCGAACCGTCCTCGGCCGTGTGCACCAACTTCCCACGCACCCATCCGCTCCACGCCGGGGCCGACCTGTCGACGTTCCTCGACGACGCGGACGTGATCGTCCTGGTCAACTGTCGCGCGCCGTTCTATCCACCCTCGTCGGTGCCCTCGAACGCGACTGTCGTTGTCGTCGATGAGGTCCCACAACGGCCACACGTCGTCTACCAGGTCCTCAACGCCTCCCACTACCTCGAAGGCGGTGTCCCCGGGACCTTGCGGGCCGCGGCCGCGCTCGGACGCGAAACACAGAAAGATCCCGTACGTGTTGATCTGGCCGTCTCCGCCGGAGCGAAGGAGGCCTCTGCAGTCGCCACGGCCGAGGAGTCAGCCGCGGCCAAGCCCGGGATCGACCCGGTCGCGCTGGCAGTCGCCCTGCGCGAGCTGTTGGCCGCGGAAGACTCGGTGGTCGTCGACGAGACGATCACGCACGCCGGCGCGCTGCGGCGTCACCTGCGGCGGGACGAGCCCGACTCCTACTTCTACGTCCAGGGCGGGCTCGGCCAGGGGATGGCCGTCGCGCTCGGGGTGAAGCTCGCTTCGCCGGAGAAGACGGTCGCGTTCACCGTCGGTGACGGTGCGTTCCTCTACAACCCGATCGTGCAGTCGCTGCAGGCATCGAAGGACTTCGGCCTGCCGCTGCTGATCGTGGTCTTCAACAACCACCGCTACAAGTCGATGCAGATGAACCACCTGCGGTTCTACCCCGACGGTGCCGCCGTCGAGACCGGCGAGTGGCTCGGCGTCGACCTCTCCGGCCAGCCCGAGCTCTCCGACCTGGTCGCGCCGTTCGGGTTCCACGGGGAGGCGGTCGCCTCCCGGGACGAACTGCGGCTCGCTCTGGAGCGCGCACTCAAATCCGTCCGCGAGGGTGTCACCGCGCTCGTCAACGTCTCTGTCATTCGCTAGGAGCCCCATGCCCACCTACTCCCCGAAGGTGCTGACCGAGCTCGGCACCGAGCTGCTCACCAAGGCCGGTGCGTCCCCGGAGCACGCTGCCACGATCGCCGAGGTCTCGATCTGGGCGGCCGTCCGCGGCATCGACTCCCACGGCGTCGCCAGGATCGCGAAGTACGCCGAGATGTTCGGCACCGGCGTCGCCAACCCGTGCCCGTCGATCGAGGTCTCCTCGGGTGCCTCGGCCGTCGCCCTGGTTGCCTCCGACCGCGCCCCCGGCCCGGTGGCACTGACCCAGGCCGCCGACCATGCCGTCGCGACTGCGCGCACCACCGGCATCGCCGCGGTTGCGGTCAAGGACACTGTCCACACCGGCGCGATCGGCTACTACACCTCTCGCATCGCGCAGTCCGGGTTGATCGGTATCGCGTTCGTCGCCGGGATGCCCAACATGGGCTACACCGGCGTCAAGGGTGCCGCGGTCGCGACCAGCCCGCTGGCTATCGCCGTCCCAGGTGTCAGCGGCACCGAGGTGCTGCTCGACATGGCCACTGCCACGATCGCGCTCGGCAAGATCGCCCAGCACAAGGCTGCCGGCGAAGCGCTGCCCGAGGGCGCCGCGACGACGGCGGACGGCGAGCCCACCACCGACCCGGAGCTGGCCACGATGCCCACCCCGATGGCCGGTCCCAAGGGCTCGGGCATGTCGCTCGCCTTCGAGCTGATCACCTCGGTGCTGGCCGGGGCGCCGATCCTGGCGTCCGTCCACACCGGCGGCCCGCGCAAGCACCGGCAGAACGCGCTGCTGATCGCGATCGACCCAGCCGCCTTCGGCGGCGACGGGTTCGCTGCCGATGTCGATGCCACCATCGCTGCCCTCAAGGCGCTGCCGGTGGCGGAGGGCTACGAAGAGATCAGTGTCCCCGGTGATCGCAGCAATGCCGTAGCGGAGGAGCGGACTGCCCACGGCATCCCGGTCAAGCCCAAAGCATGGAAAGAGCTCGAGGCGCTCGCCGTCGAGCTGGACGTCGAGCTGCCGGAGGCGATCTCATGACCCTCACCGCCGAAGGCACCATGCAGACCGACGCTGGTCCCCGCTACGCCAAGCAACTCGCCTCCCACCTGGGTCGCCGCTCCACGATCGAGGAGACCGACACCGGGATCGTCGTGGTGCTCACCGTCGGCCGCTGCGAGGTCGATATCACCCCGGACGCCTTGGAGCTCACCGCGACAGCGGAGTCCGACGAGGACCTGGCCACGGTCAAGAAGGTCGTCGGCGGCCACTTGGCTCGCTTCGCCCAGCGAAACGAGATCACCGTCGTCTGGGCCTGACCAGGCTGTGCCGGCGCATGCCCCACGATGCACCGGCACAGCCCTCTCGGCGAACAGCGCACGCGTTCCTGGCTGATCACAACCCATCGGGTAGATTGTCCGACAAAACTGTGTTCATCACACAGGGCTTGGGACGATTGCCGATGGAAGCGAGCGACGTGAAGACCGAAGTTGATCAACAAGCCTCGAGCCGGGCGGACAAGGCCTACGAGGATCTCTACACCCTGCTGATCAACGGGCACTTCCCGCCCAACACCCGGTTGACCGAGGCTGAGCTCACGACCCTTCTCGATGTTTCTCGGGGGACGGTGCGGTCGATTCTCATTCGTCTCGTGCAGGACGGCTATCTCACCAGCGAACCTCACCGAGGAGTGCGAACCCGGTCGTTCACGGTCGAGGAGGCGCTCTCGGTGATGGAGGCGCGCGAGACGCTCGAGTCGGCTCTGGCGGAGAAGGCCGCCGAGCGGGCGACGGACGAGGAGCTCGAGACGCTGGCCGGCATCTGCGAGGAGATGGGTGCGCCCGCCTACGTCGACTCCGAGGCGGAGTACGCGCGGCTCAACCGCCGCTTCCATCAGCAGATCAGGGACTCGGCACGACAGCCGATCCTGTCCGGCTTCGCCGACTCGCTCGCCTATCCGCTGGTGATGCGCCAGTACCGCGACCTGACTCACACCAGTCCGCGGCAGACGGCGCTCATCGAGCACCGGGCGATCCTGGCGGCGCTGCAGACGCGCAACCCTGATGCCGCGGCGGCGGCGATGCACCACCACGTCGCCTCGGCTCGCCGCTCCCTGCTCCGCAACGCCCAGGCCGACGGGTCGACCCAGTCGAACCC
>JALZDD010000041.1 GCA_030862715.1 Actinomycetota bacterium
GTGGATCGTCTCGAACTGGTAGTGCATCAGCGCGCACCGCACCAGCGTCGGGCTGAGGTCGGGGACGTTGACGTACGCCTCCCAGTCGGCGATCAGCTCCGGCAGGTCGGGCGGGAGGGGTGGGACATACGCGGCGGTGGTGGGGTTGTCGGTCGGCGATCCGACCCAGACCGGAGTCCGCCGGAACTCACCGGGATGACGCTCCTGGCCCCGGACACCGGTGAGGAGGGTCTTGTGGAGCTCGAGGACGAGCCGCTGGCTGAGCGGCCAGCTCCTGATGAGCTCGAAGCCCTGGCGGGTCGCGGCGAGGTAGGCCTTGACCTCGGCGACGTCCTCGCTCCTGGTCGCCTGGCCGCTGACCTCGTCCTGGAGGACCTCCTCCAGAGAGGTCTGGGTGCCCTCGATCCGGGAGGAGGCGACCGCCTCCTGGGTCAGGTAGGGCCCGATCAGCAGCTCGGGATCCTGGATCAGCGCACTCACGCCCTGGAGGCGCCCCAGCGCGGCGTCGGCGTCCGAGAGCGCCTTCACGGTGAGCGGCTGTAAGGGCAGGTCACGCGGGATGTGGGCGGGCCGGTAGTACCAGTAGGCCCACTTGTTCCCCGGCTCGCGCGTCGCCCTGCCGAACTGCGGGGCGTCGTACCTCTCCGGATCCATGACCGGTCAACTTACCACTCGGAGGCGGTTTGAGTTGGAAGTTGATGGGAACTTCCAAGTGGGCCTTGGGAGTTGCCCGTCAACCTCCAAGTCAGACCCGGTCGAGCAGCCTCTCGGTGGCTCGCCAGAGCTCGTCCTGGGCGGAGATGTTGGTGGCCGGATCCGCGGGAACGAGCTCGCGCCTCTGCTTCTCGGTGACGTACAGGCCGCTTCGGCCGGCATAGCGCTCCTCGGTGGCGAGGTCGACGATCAGGCCCGCACCGCGAGCGGGGTCGCCGATACGCAACGCCCGGAGCACTCGCTCGAGTCCGGCGGCGAAGCGGAGGTCCCGACCAAGGCCGGTCACGTTGAACCCCGGGTCCACGCAGTTGGCCGTGACAGTGGACCCGTCGAGCCGCCGGGCGAGCGCCAAGGTGAACATGATGTCGAGGAGCTTGCTCTGCCCGTAAGGCTCCGACGACCCTCGGGCCGTGTACGGGGTCGTGTCGCTCAGGACCTGCGGGATACGGAGGTCGCCGTGTCTGCGCGAGGCCTCGGACGCGACGTTCACCACCCGGCCGGCCGGAGATCGCTGCAGCGACGGCAGCAGCTCGCGGGTCAACACGAAGGGCGCGAGGTAGTTGACCGCGATCATCTCCGGAAGCCCGTCCGCCGTGATCCGCGGCTCGAAGGCGTGGATCCCCGCGTTGTTGATGAGTACGTCGATCCGACCGTGTCGAGACCGGATCTCCTCCCCCACCCTGCGCACCTCTCCCGGCCGGGAGAGGTCGGCGACGAACACCTCCGGGTTCGTGGCCGGAGCCACCTCGCGTACGGACGAGATCGTGGCCTGGGCGCGCTGCGCGCTCCGAGCCGTGATGACCAGATGCGCTCCCGTCGCAGCCAGCGAGGTCGCGGCGAGGGCACCGAGGCCACCCGTCGCTCCGGTGAGGACGATCGTCGGAGCCTCGTCGTTCATGGCACTTCCTCCGTTCGACCGAATGGCCCATATAGTGTGGATATGCCCACTATATCGAGTGGTGTGCAAATGCCCATTATTTCGGAGAGTGCTGCATGACCCCCGCGACCACACGGCTCGGCTTCGAGCTCAACGCTCTGCTCAGTGCCTCGCGTGCACTCACCGAACGGTCCGCCGCGGCGTTCCACGAGGAACTGCGCCCGGCCGCCTTCCACCTCGCCCGCTGGCTCTATGCGTACGGCCCCGCCAAGCCGAGTGCCGTGGCCGAAGCCGTGGCGATGGATCGAAGCTCCGCGAGCGCCCTCTTCGGGCGCATGACGTCCCTCGGTCTGGTGCGGAGCGACCGCGCGCCGGAGGACGGGCGCTCGGTGCTCGTGTCCCTGACGGACGCGGGCCGCACGCAGGTCGAACGAGCGCTCGCAGTGCGTCAGGACGAGCTGGAGCAGCGTGTCGAGGGCTGGTCAGAGGACGACCTGGATCGGCTCGTGTCGCTGCTCCATCGGTTCAACGAGCTGCCGAGCGGAGGGGTGGAGCGACATGGCAGTTGAACCTAGTGTGGAGACCGTGCAGTTCGGCCAGTACCCCTCTCCACGTCATACGATCGCCCACCTCTCCGACCCCCACCTCTACGCCGGGGACCGGCGGATCTTCGGCAAGGTCGACCCGACACCCGGGTTCGAGCGTGCGCTGGACCGGCTGCGCGGGATGACGATCCCACCGCAGGCGATCGTCTTCACCGGCGACCTCGCCGACCTGGGTGAGCGCGACGCCTACGTACGACTCCGGAAGCAGGTCGAGCCGGTCGCCGCGGACCTCGGCGCCGAGATCATCTGGGTGATGGGCAACCACGACGAGCGCGAGGTCTACTCCGAGGTGCTCTTCGGGGAGGCCTCGGACGCGCCGCAGGACCGGGTCTACGACATCGACGGGCTGCGAATCATCGCCCTGGACACCACCGTGCCGGGCTGGCACCACGGCGACATCACCGAGGCCCAGCTGGACTGGCTGACCGACGTGCTCGCCGAGCCGGCGCCGCACGGCACCCTGCTCACGATGCATCACCCGCCGGTCCCCCTCCCCCTCAACGAGGCCAGCGTGATCATCGAGCTCGACAGGCAGGACCGGCTCGCACCGGTGCTTGCTGGGACCGACGTACGTGCCGTTCTCGCAGGTCACCTGCACTACTCGACCAGCACCACCTTCGCCGGCATCCCGGTCTCGGTCGCCTCCGCGAGCTGCTACACCGCAGCGCCGGCGACCCTCGACCGCTACTCGGCCTCCGTCGACGGCCACCAGGCGATCTCGCTCGTCCACCTCTACGACGAGGGCGTCGGCGGCGTCCCCGGCGCCCCGGTCGTCCACACCACCGTGCCGATCGGCGAGGCCCCCGAGGTCGCCGGCTTCCCCTCAGCGGTCCTCGAGAAGCTCGCTCCGATGACACCGGCCGAGCGCCGCGACCTCTTCTCGCGCAAGGGCAAGGCCGCTCGCGCCCTGCGGCGTCAGCTTCGAGACTGACCAAGGACGGTCTCGATCTCCGACTCGAGGCTGATGCGGGCGTACGTCCGGGCCCGGAACGATTGCTGCGAAACGTCAACGACGACAGGAGCAGCCATGTCTCGGACCATCGTCCGCACGGGCACCGCAGCGATCGCCGCGGTGCTTCTTCCTCTCACGGCCGTGCCGGCCGCGTACGCCGAGCCTGATCCCGGGCCCGCGGCGGTCGCGCCGGACCCGACCGCACTGACCCGCGAGGCGACCGCGATCGCCGAGCAGGCAGCCGCCGAGCGGAAGGGTCTCCGGGCCCGGTCGGCGACTCCCACCGCCGCCGACCTCGACCGTGCCGTCGACGCGTTCATCGCCGATGGTGCCGTGGGCGTGACCGCGCGGGTCGAGACGCCGGGCCTGAAGTGGTCGGGGGCGGGTGGCGTACGCGAGGTCGGGAAGAAGAAGGCGGTCAGGCCGGGCGACCGGTTCCACGTCGCCAGCAACACCAAGACCATGATCGCGACCCTGGTGATGCAGGAGGTCGAGCGCGGCGGCTGGACCCTGGACACGCCCGCCAACGACCTGCTCCCGGGCACCTTCGCCGACGGCGTCACGATCAAGCACCTGCTCAACCACACCTCCGGCGCTCCGCGCGGCCCCGAGGAGATCCTCTTCGACCGTGTCGAGGACCCGACCTCGTGGGACCAGCTGATCGACGCGCTCGGGCAGTACTACTCCGAGGCCGAGCACCTCGCCTTCATGCGCGGTGCAGGCTGGCTCTTCGAGCCCGGCACCGACTTCTCCTACTCCAACTACGGCTACGTCGCACTCGGGGTCATGCTCGAGAAGGAGACCGGGGAGCGGATCGAAGATCTCGTACGCGAGCGGGTGCTCGAACCCGCAGGTATGCGTCAGAGCGCCTACCCGACCGATGCCCGCACCCGCGGCCCGTTCCTCGAGGACGCCGGCCACTACGAGGGCGGCTGGCGGCCGATGACCGACCTGCACCCGAGCATCTTCCACGCCGCCGGGGCCGCGACGAGCACCACCGAGGACCTCGCTGACCTCAACGAGTCGCTCCTCACCGGGCAGCTGGTCAGCGCGGCCTCGGTCGAGAAGATGCTGCCGCCGATCGCGGGCAGCGCCGACCCGGAGTACGGGTTCGGGATCTACCGGGTCGCCGACCCGTGCAACCCCGGCGAGTATCTCTACGGCCACGACGGCGCCCACATGGGTGCGCAGTCGATCAGCTGGGGCTCACCGGACGGCACCCGCCAGATCACGCTCGGCTGGACCGGCCGCAACTGGGACAGCACCGATCCGATCTACGACCTCGGTCTGCTTCTCGAGCCCATGCTGCTGGCGACCTGCTGAGACCAGGTGCCGTCGTCCGGCGTCAGGGCCGCAGGATGCGGCGCTCGATGGCCGTGGCGACGGCGCCGGCTCGGGTGTCGACACCGAGCTTGGTGTAGATGTGGGAGAGGTGTGACTTGACCGTCGCCTCGCTGACCAGGAGCTCGCGGGCCATCTCCTTGTTGCCCAGGCCGCGGGCGAGCAGCCGCAGGATCTCGACCTCGCGCGGGCTCACCTTCGGCGCCGGCGAGGCGGCCCGCTGCAGCAGCCGGGTCGCGACCGATGGGGCCAGCACGGTCTCTCCTCGTGCGGTGCCGCGGATGGCCCGGAACAGCTCGTCGGGCGGCGCGTCCTTCAACAGGTAGCCCGCCGCGCCGGCGTCCACGGCCTCGAGGACGTCGGCCTCGGTGTCATAGGTCGTCAGGACGAGTACGTGCGGCGGCGACGGCAGCTCGCGGACCAGCCGGGTGGTCTCCGCGCCGCCCGGTCCCTCGCCCAGGCTGAGGTCCATCAGCACCACGTCCGGCCGGGTCTCGCCGACGACCGCGACGGCCTGGGCCGAGTCGGCCGCCTCGCCGACCACGTCCAGGTCGTCCTGGGCGTCCACCAGGGCGCGTACGCCTGCCCGGACCACCGGATGGTCGTCCACCAGCACCACCCGGATGCGTTGCTCAGCCACGACGTCCCTCCCCCTGAGATGTTGTCTGTCCGGCCGCGAACGAGGCCGCGACCACCGTGCCCTCGCCCGGGGCGCTCTCGATGACCAAGTCTCCACCCAGCAGGCGGGCGCGAGCCCGCATCCCGGCCAGGCCGTGTCCGCGCAGCCCGTCCGACTCCTTCACCTGGGGCTCGAATCCGGCTCCGTCGTCGCGTACGTCCAGGGCGACCCCGCCCTCGTGGAAGGTGAGGGAGACGATCGCCGTGGTCGCGCCGGCGTGCTCGGCGACGTTGGCGAGCGCGCCCCGCAGGGTGCGTACGACGGCCGTCGCCACCCGCCCGCCGACCTCGTGCGGGTCGCCGTGGACGTGGACCGGGACGCTGAGCCCGGTGGTGGCGGCGACGTCGTCGGCGACCTGGCGTACGGCGGTGGCCAGTGCCGATCCGCCGGTCAGCTCGGTGGGCGCGAGATCGCGTACGACCCGTCGCGCCTCGTCGAGCGAGGATCGGGCCATCGTGGCCGCCTGGTCGACATGACCGCGGGCGTCGGCCGGGCGTGACTCCCACTCCTGGTCGGCCGCCTGGAGCAGCAGGTTGATGCTGGTCAGGCCCTGGGCGACGCTGTCGTGGATCTCCCGGCTCAGCCGCGCGCGCTCGGCCACCACACCGGCTCGGCGCTCGGCGTCGGCGACCTCGTCCTGGGCCGCCTCGAGGTCCGCCAGGAGTGCGCGCCGGGTGACCGCGTCGCGCTCGAGAGCGCGGTAGGCGGTCACCGCGAGCACCGCGACGCAGACCGGGCCGAGCAGTACGGTCGGGTCGGCCAGGCCGGTCATCCGGCTCCAGGCGACCGCGACGACCGCGACGAGGAAGACCGTGGTGGCCACGGCCCAGCGGAACGGCAGCACCCGCAGCGCCAGGAAGACCAGCGGCACCGCCGCCCACGAGAACGACGGCGCGATCAGCGCCAGCACCGTCCAGCAGGCGACCACAGCGGCCAGCCAGACGACCGCGGCCGTGCCGGCGAGGCGGCGGCCCGCGGCGTACGCGATCAGGAGGACGGCAGCGCCGGGCAGGACCACCTCGGCTTGGTCGCCGAGGCCGTGGCCCTGCAGATAGCGCGCGACCGAGGCGATGACGAGCACCACCAGCGAAATGTGGAGCCAGCGGTCGAGCAACGTCTGACCAGCCAGGATCCCACCGGCGCTGGGTCCTGCAGCTGGCCCTGGAGTTGGCGCGGCTTCGGTCGTCATGGTCATCCCAGGCTAGGCCGGTCGCGGGGCCCTGGCATCATCCGATCGGCTATCCGGGGTGTCGCCGAACGGCTATCCAGACGTCGCCGGTCACCCGATGTCTGCGCCCCTCTCCGACGGCGATGGTTGATGCATCAGCTCGACCAACACCACCGAACACCGGAGGAGCACCACCATGCGTACGTCCCGAATCGCCGCCCTCGCCGGCCTGGCCGGCATCGCCGCCTCGGTCACCCTGTCCTTCACCGCCCTCGGCATGGGCACCGCGGCCAACGCCGCCGAGGGCGACGGCCGCCCGGCGAGCTACCTGCTCGAGGGCGATCCGTCCGCCCAGGGCGGCTCGAAGTTCGAGGGCATCGGCGTGGACCAGGAGTCCAGGAGGTTCTACGTCAGCGAGGTCACCGGCGGCGAGGTCCAGCGCGGCTCCGCCGACCGTGCCCAGGCCGAGGAATGGCTGGCCGGTGACGGCACCGACGGCCGCTACACCGCTCGCGGCATCACCGTCGACGACGAGGGCCGCGTCTACATCGCTGGCGGCCCGAACGGCACCGGCAACGACCGCCCCGACCTGTGGGTCTACAGCCCCGAGGGCGAGCTGCTCGCCGCGCTCCGCGTCCCCGACAACAACGCGTTCCTCAACGATGTCGCGATCGGGCCGGACGGGGCCGCGTACTTCACCAACTCCAACGACCCGACGATCATCCGCGTCGCCGAGGGTGCCGACGGCTGGCAGGCCACCGAGTGGGCCGACGGCAGCGACCTGATCACCCCGCAGCAGGGCTTCAACCTCGGCG
>JALZDD010000055.1 GCA_030862715.1 Actinomycetota bacterium
GCTCGGCGTCCTTCTGTGGTTTGAACGGGTCGACCCCAGCCCAAGGAACATCGCGGAAGTAGTCGGTGGCCTGCAACAGAAGCCGATAGAAGTACGACTCCGCCCACAGGAACGGAACCTCGAGCCAGGTGCGACCCACGTACGGAGCTGCCCATGACTCCCATGCGGCTCGGTCCGCGGAGGGCTCGGTGAAGGGTGGTACGACGCCCTGGATCACCTCATCAAGCCGGTCGAGGTTGCGCTGGACTGAAGGTGGATACGGGATGCCCGACCTCACCTTCGCGATCAGCTCCGGGTGTCGACGGGTCAGCACGCCATAGCTGAAGGATCCGGGCTCCTCGGAGTGGATCTCCTCAGCGGTCGCACTCTGGCCGATCCCCGCCATCAGGCTTCTTCCATTCGTGATTTCCATTCGTGATCTGACGGGTTCAGTTGCTGATCGCTGGGGCACGTCCAACGTACCTGTCGTCCTCGACCTGGGCAGCGGTGACGGCAGCGATGTCTGCGCGGGAGACGGGGAAACCGAGCCGGTCCGTGCCGAAGAAGCCGATCCGTACGCGGGGCTGCTTGGGCTTGTCCGTCGGCCGGATGAACCGGATGATCGTCCAGTCCAGGCCGGAGGCCTTGATCTGGTCAGTCATTCCGAGCATCTCCTCGTACGAACGAGGGAGGAAGGTCCGGGCCAGGAAGCCGGTCAGCCGAGTGACCGCGGTCGGTGACTCCTGCGCGTCGAGGATCGACGGAGTGGCGTGACCGACGAAGCGGCCCACGCCATGGTCCTTCATCGAGGCGAGGATGTGACCCGTCCCTGCGACCAAAGGCGTGCCGACGGCCTTGCGGTCCATGCTCAGGCCTAGCGTGGAGACGACGGCATCGGCGCCGGCCACCGCGGAGTCGATGGCCTCGGCATCGGACATCTCGCCGATGACGACACGTACGTCGTCGTCGGCCCAGGATTCGGGCACCTTCCGAGGGTTGCAGGCATAGGCGGTGACAGTGTGACCGCGGTCGAGCAGCTCGGCCACGGTGAGCCGGCCGATGGCGCCGGTGGCGCCGAAGACGGTGACGTTCATGGGTCTCTCCTCAGCCAGATCAGAAGGCGTACGGCCCGAAGCGGCCCCACGCGACGACGACCGCGACGGCGAGGATCGCGGCGTTGAAGGCGATCGCGCCCGGCTCGTTGCGGCGGCGGTGGACGTTCATCGCGAGCACCATCACCACGGCCAGACCGGTCGCGGCGAGCGGCGTCAGGACGGGCAGGATGCCGAGAGCCGCGGGGAGGATCAGGCCGACCGCGGCCAGCAGCTCCACGATGCCGATGAAGCGCACGGTGCCGGCGGAGTAGTCCTCGGCCCACGGCAGCTTCTCGGCGACGTTCTCCTTCGGCTGGGCCGCCTTCATCACGCCGGCCATCAGGAACATCGCGGCGAGCAGGCCCTGCAGGATCCACAGGAACACGTTCATGGTTCGTCTCTCTGAGAGGTCGTATTAGTGGAGTGGGTACTCCGCTTCGTGGACCCTAACAGGGCAAGTGGAACATCTATTCCACATCACCGGATAGGATGCCGGCATGCGTGCAGATGCCGAGAGGAACCGTGAGCGGGTGGTCGACGCCGCGCGCGAGCTCTTCGCCGAGCAGGGTCTGGATGCCTCGACCAACGAGGTCGCCCGCCGCGCCGGCGTCGGGGTGGCGACGCTCTTCCGCCGCTTCCCCACCCGCGACGACCTGGTCGGCGCGGTGTTCGCCGACAGGATGGCTGCCTACGTCGCGGCCACCGACGAGGCGCTGGCCGACCCGGATCCGTGGCGGGGGTTCTGCGGCTACATCGAGCGGGTGTGCCGGATGCAGGCCAACGACAGGGGGTTCGCCGACGTGCTCACGCTCACCTTCCCCACCGCGAAGGCACTCGAGGACGACCGCAACCGCGCGGCCGAGGCGCTCGGCGTACTTCTGGATCGCGCCAAGGCGAGCGGAAGGCTCCGGAAGGACTTCGCCCACCAGGACGTGCCGCTCATCTTGATGGCCAACGCGGGCGTGGTCACCGCGACGCGCAACGCCGCTCCGGACGCCTGGAAGCGGTTGGTCGGCTATCTCATCCAGGCATTCGCCGCCGAGGCCGCGCATCCGCTTCCGGAACCACCCACTCCCCGGCAGGTGTACCGTGCGCTGATGCGCCCGACCAACTGACCGACACAATCTGCGAAGATGCGGGGCGTGAGCACCTCGACGCCATCACGCACCAATGCTCTTGACCGGTTCTTCCAGATCAGCGCCCGCGGCTCAACGGTCGGGCGCGAGGTCCGCGGTGGCGTGGTCACGTTCTTCACGATGGCCTACATCGTCGCGCTCAACCCGCTGATCCTCGGGTTCGCGGAGGACGTGAACGGCGACCTCCTCGGCGGCGCCGGCGGCGACAACCTGGCCGCGATCGCGGCCGGAACCGCGCTCGTGGCGGGTGTGATGACGATCCTGATGGGCGTCGTCGCCAACTACCCCCTCGCCCTGGCGACCGGGCTCGGGCTCAACGCATTCGTGGCGTTCTCGATCGCCGGCCAGATGACCTGGGCCGACGCGATGGGACTGGTGGTGATCGAGGGTCTGGTGATCCTCGTACTCGTCCTGACCGGGTTCCGCGAGGCCGTCTTCCACGCCGTTCCGCGCGAGCTCAAGACCGCGATCTCGGTCGGTATCGGCCTGTTCATCGCGGTGATCGGGTTCGTCGACGCCGGGTTCGTACGCCGCATCCCCGACGCCGCGAACACCACCGTCCCGGTGCAGCTCGGCCCGACCGGGCAGCTCGCGGGCTGGCCGGTGCTGGTCTTCGTCATCGGTCTCGCCCTGGTGATCACCCTGTGGGTGCGCAAGGTGCGCGGCGCGATCCTGATCTCGATCGCGGTGACCACGGTGCTGGCCATCATCGTCGAGGCCATCGCAGACCTCGGCGCGAGCAGTGCCGAGAACCCGACCGGCTGGTCGCTCAACGTCCCGGCGATGCCGGACAAGATCGTCGACTGGCCCTCGTTCGCGACCCTGGGCGAGTTCAACCTACTCGGCTCCTTCGAGAGCGTCGGAATCGTGACCGCGGTGCTGCTGATCTTCACGCTCATGCTCGCCGACTTCTTCGACACCATGGGCACGATGACCGCGATCGGCTCCGAGGCCGGGCTGCTGCGGCAGGACGGCACCCCGCCGCGTACGCGCTCGATCCTGGTCGTCGACTCGCTGGCCGCCGCGGCCGGCGGCGCGGGCGGTGTCTCGTCCAACACCTCCTACGTCGAGTCGGCCTCCGGTGTCGGCGAGGGCGCCCGCACCGGTCTGGCGGCGGTCGTCACCGGCGTGCTCTTCCTGCTCACGACCTTCCTGGCCCCGCTGGTCACGGTGATCCCCTCGGAGGCGGCGGTGCCGGCCCTGGTGCTGGTCGGCTTCCTGATGATGCAGCAGGTCAAGGACATCAACTGGGCCAACCCGGACATCGCCATTCCGGCGTTCCTGACGATCGCGCTGATGCCGTTCACGTACTCGATCTCGGTCGGCATCGGCGCCGGCTTCCTGGCCTACGTGCTCATCCAGATCGTCCGCGGCAACGCCAAGAAGGTGCACCCGCTGATGTGGCTGGTCGCGGTCATGTTCGCCGTCTACTTCGCGATCCACCCGATCTCGAACTGGATCGGCTGAGCATGCTGGGCCCCGTCAGCCCAGCATGTCCTTGACGAGCGGAACGACCTGGGTTCCATAGAGCTCGATCGAGCCCATCAGGTCCTCGTGGCGGACCTGGCCCTGGTCGTACTTCAGGTCGAACCGGTCGACGCCGAGCACCTTGATGGTGCCGGCCAGCTTCCGGGCGACCGTCTCCGGCGAGCCGACGTAGAGAGACCCGCCCTCGATCTCGCGCTCGAAGTCGCCAGGCGAGGGCGGCGGCCAGCCGCGCTCGCGACCGATCTGGGTACGCATCGCCAGCCAGCCCTCGTGGACCGTCTCGCGGGCCTGCTCGTCGGTCGCCGCGACGAACCCGGGCGAGTGGACGGCGACGCGCTGCCGCGACACCCCGAACTCGTCCTGGGCGCGCTCGAAGAGGTCGATGTAGGGCGCGAACCGGTCGGCCGGACCGCCGATGATCGCCAGGAAGAGGCCGAAGCCGTGGCGGGCGGTGCGTACGACCGACTCCGGG
>JALZDD010000067.1 GCA_030862715.1 Actinomycetota bacterium
GTCTCAAGCACCGGCTCGCCCGCTCGCTCTTCCTCTACGCGCTGGCAAGCGGCTGGATCGTGGAGGGCACCACGGTGGTGGAGGCGAGCTCCGGGTCGACGGCGGTGTCGGAGGCGTACTTCGCGCAGCTGATCGGCGTGCCGTTCGTGACCGTGATGCCCGGCACCACGAGCCCGGAGAAGATCGCGCTGATCGAGTTCTACGGTGGACGGTGCCACCTGGTGGAGGATCCGGCGCAGGTGTACGTGGAGGCGCGCTGGCTCGCCGACGATCTGCACGGCCACTTCGTCGACCAGTTCACGCACGCCGAGCGGGCCACCGACTGGCGCGGCAACAACAACATCGCCGAGTCGATCTTCGACCAGATGTCGCAGGAGCGACACCCGGTGCCGACCTGGATCGTCGTCTCGGCCGGCACCGGCGGCACCTCGGCGACGATCGGCCGCTATCTCCACTATCGCCGCCACCCCACCAAGCTGATGGTCGCCGACCCGGAGAACTCCGCCTTCTACGGCGGCTGGGAGACGGACACCTCCGACTACGCCACCGGGATGCCGTCGCGCATCGAGGGGATCGGCCGGCCGCGGGTCGAGCCGTCCTTCGTCGGCGGGGTCGTCGACGACATGGTCCAGGTCCCCGACGCGGCGTCGATCGCGACGATGCGCTGGCTCTCGGCCCGGATGGGCCGCTCGGTTGGCCCCTCCACGGGCACGAACGTGTGGGCATCGCTGGGTGTCGTACGCGAGATGGCGGAGGCCGGCACCGAGGGCAGCGTCGTCTCGCTGCTGTGCGACTCCGGGGAGCGCTACCGCTCGTCGTATTACGACGACGGCTGGGTGAGCGAGAAGGGGATCGACCTGGCGCCGTACGCCTCGGCTCTCGCCGACTACGAGCGCACCGGCGTCCTCGTCGACCCCGCCTGACCGGCCCAGATCCGCAGGCCGAGCGTCAGCAGCGCCCACACACTCGCGATGATCACGATCTCGTTGAAGACGTAGATCGGCCACGGGCCCAGCAGGTCGAGAATCGAACCCGACGCCGGCTTGTAGCGCAGGTAGCCGTAGTTGGCGTCGATGACGAGGTTGAGGACGTACGCCGCCACGGCCCACGCCGCGGTGGTCGCGATCGCCCAGCCGTAGTCGCGCCATCGCGGGAGCAGCTTGAGCCCGACGACCAGGTAGACCGCGGCGAGCACGGTCATCAGGTGCATCCCCCAGAAGGTGATGTAGCTGATCTCCGGGAAGTCCATCACGTCCGGGGTGAGCACGGCCTGAGTGGTCAGGGTGAGGCCCCAGAAGCAGGTCAGCGCGGTCGGGTAGGGATGGTGGGTCCACAGCGCGATCGCCGCCGCCATCCATGCCAGGTCGCACAGATGGATCGGCAGGTCGATGAAGAGATCGAAGTCGGTGACCCACTCGTGGGCCTGCAGCGGGATCGTCGTCAACGGGATCGCGAGCGCGAATCCTCGGGAGAATCTCGACGGCTTCGCCTCGGTCCGCTGCCGTCTGCCCAGCCAGACGACAGCCACGATCCCCGCTGTGAGCAGGGACAACGGCACCAGGTGGGTCACACCGTAAGCCTGCATATCGGAAGTCTGACGGGATTCTCGAAAAAATTCTTCCCAACCTGCGTCATGGGTCCGCGGGTGGCCCGTTTCATCGGCGAGAAGGTCGTCCACCGGTGGGGGGTGGACGACCTCTCAACACCAAGGTTGGTGGCTGATCCGGGCCCCGAAAGGGCACAGCCGCGAGGTGGGTGGCGGTCCCTCTGAATGCACACTGCGGGGGTGGTGTGCAATCAGAGGGACGCCTCGCTTTTGGGTGCAGCGGTCCCGGTCACCGCGGTCGCGTAGAGGTCCTGGTCGTGATGGATCTCCGCGACGAGCCCCTGCTCCCGCATCAGGCTCGCGGTGATGGGCGCCTGCTGCTGGCCGGCCTCGATCACGAGTACGCCCCCGGGAGCCAGATGCTTCGGGACCTGCTCGATCACGCGGCGCTGGATGTCGAGCCCGTCTGCGCCGCCGTCGAGGGCGACGTGGTGCTCGTGGTCGCGCGCCTCGGGCGGCATGTTCCGGATCTGGTCGCTCGGCACATAGGGAGCGTTGGCCACGATCACGTCGAACTCGAGGTCGTGGGGGAGCGGGTCGTAGAGGTCGCCGAGGAGCACGTGGTTCGGCGGCAGGTTTCCCCGAGCGCAATCGACCGCCGCCGGGTCGATGTCGGTGGCCCAGACCTCCACGTCCGGGAGACGTGCCGCGATGGCGGCGCCGAGCGCGCCGGTCCCGCAGCCGAGATCGAGCACCTTCCGGACCACGCCTCGCTCGGCCGTCCGGCAGGCGAGCTCGACCATCAGCGCCGAGCGCTGCCGGGGCACGAACACTCCCGGCGCGACCCGGATCCGGAGCCCGCAGAACTCGGCCCAGCCCAGGATGAGCTCCAGCGGCTCGCCGGCCACGCGGCGTACGACCATCTCCTCCCGCTCCTGGGCGGAGACCGGGGCGGACTCGAGCAGGGACGCCTCGTCCTCGGCGAAGACACAGCCGGCGGCGCGGAGGCGGGCGACGAGCCCCGGATCGGGAGATGTGGAGACCATTGGAGAAGATTGGCACGTGGACGCCGTGACCCTGATCGGATTTATCGTGGCCGGATATGCCGCGTTCGTGACGATCGCGGCCGTCCTGGGCGTGGTGCTGAAGGCGCCCCGGCCGAAGTGGCTGGACCAGGTGGCGTGGATGCTGGAGATCCTGGCGGTCGTGCTCGCGATCGGGGCGCTGGCGGCCTGGTCGGGCGGACGCAAGCCCGAGTCGCTGTCGACCTTCCTGGGCTATGTGGGGGCGTTGGTGTGTCTGATGCCGCTCGCTCTGCAGACGATGCGCGGGGACCGCTCGACCTGGTCCTCGGGCGTGATCGCGGCGGCGGCCCTGGCGACGGGTGTCGTGGCCGTACGCGTCATGATGGTCCGGTGACCGCGACCTCGCCCGCCAAGACCCGTTCCGGTCCGCACCTGGTGCTGCTGACCGTCTACGCGATCTTCGTGCTCGCGGCGGGAGCCCGGTCGCTGGTGCAGGTCTTCACCCACTTCGACGAGGCTCCGATCGCCTATTCGCTCTCGGTGGTCGCCGCGGCGACGTACGTCGCGGGCTGGTTCGCGATCCGCCGGGCGGCCGCCGGGTCGGCGGGCTTCGCGAAGATCATGCTGTGGATCGAGCTGGCCGGTGTCGTCGTCGTCGGTGTCCTGTCCTTGGCAGTGCCGTCCTGGTTCCCGGATGACTCGGTATGGTCGAAGTTCGGGAGCGGATACGGTTTCGTTCCTGCCCTGTTGCCGATCCTGGGTCTGCTCTGGCTCTGGAAGCGTCCAACTCTTGGGCCGATCGAAGGAGACCGATGAGTCAGTCGACAGCCACCGCCATCTCGCCTGACTCGGGGGAGCACTGGTCCGCTCCGGGAGCGTGGACGGTCGCCGACGGCGTGCACCGGATCCCGCTGCCGCTGCCGATGGACGGGCTCAAGGCGGTCAACATCTACGTCCTCGAGGGCGACGACGGGCTCTCCCTGGTCGACGGTGGCTGGGCGATCACGGAGGGACGTACGGCGCTCGAGTCCGGGCTGAAGAAGCTCGGCTTCGAGTTCGGCGACATCCGGCGTTTCCTAGTCACCCACGTGCATCGCGACCACTACACGCTCGCCTCGGTGCTCGGTCAGGAGTTCGGCGCGGACGTACTCCTTGGCGTCGGCGACCGGCCGACCCTCGAGCTCACCAACGGCGACCTCGACGGCTGGGTCTCGACCGACCGGCTGCTCGCCCACGCCGGCGCGCACGAGCTGGCCGCGGAGTGGGCGGCCAACCCGCCGCCATTGCCTGATCTGTCCCACTGGCGGATGCCCGACCGATGGCTCGAGGGCGACGTACGCCTCGACGTGGCCGGCCGCGACCTCGACGCCGTGCACACCCCCGGGCACACCCAGGGCCACTACGTCTATGCCGACCTGGCCGGCTCGGTCCTCTTCGCCGGCGACCACGTGCTGCCCACGATCACGCCGTCGATCGGCTTCGAGCCGGTGCCGGTCATCGACCCGCTGGGCGACTTCATGGCCTCGCTGACCAAGGTCAGGACCCTGCCTGACCTGCGGCTTCTCCCCGCTCACGGCCCGGTCGCCTCCTCCTCGCACGCCCGCGTCGACGAGCTCCTGGCCCATCACGAGTCGCGGCTCGCCCAGTCCCTGGCGTCCTTGCGCGCCGGGCGCCGCTCGGCGCTGGAGGTGGCCAACGACCTCGGCTGGACCCGCCACGAGCGCGCCTTCGCCGAGCTCGACTACTTCAACGCCGGCCTCGCGGTCATGGAGACCAAGGCCCACCTCGAGCTGCTGGCCGCCCGCGGTCAGGCCATCCGCGAGGAGACCGAGACCAGCGTGCTGTTCGCCCCAGTCAGCGAGTGAGCCGCATCGGGGTGTGCGGGATGCCGTCCTCGAGGAACTCCTCGCCGTCCTTCACGAACCCGAACTTGGCGTACCAGCCGGCCAGCGGCGTCTGAGCGTCGAGGACGACGTCGCGGTCGGTGAGGGCCTCGACGGCGGCCTTCATGATCACGTCCGCCAGGCCCTTGCCGCGGTGGGTGGGGGCGAGGACCACGCGGCCGATCCGCCACACGTCGCCGTCGTCGAGGATGCGGGCTGTGCCGGCGAGCTGGTCGCCGTCGCTCAGCACCACGTGACGCGTCCCGGGCTCGAGGTCGCGGCCGTCCAGATCGGGGTACGGGCAGTCCTGCTCGACGATGAAGACGTCTTGGCGCAGCCGCCACAGGGCGTACGCGGTCTTGGGGGAAAGGTCGTCGAAGGACGAGATGGCGACGTCGGTCATGGGTGGATTCTCGCAACCAGTAGTGTTGGCGGGAACAGACAGGGGAGGCCGGGAGGCCTGAGAGTGCGGCGAACAGCGCCGCAGACCCTCCGAACCTGCTCCGGTTGATACCGGCGAAGGGAGTCAGAAATGCGCATGCGTACGCCTGCCATCGCTGCCACTGCTATCTCGGCTCTGTTGCTGTCCGCGTGCGGCGGAAGCCCCGCCGAGCCGGACGCCGAGCCGTCGAGCGGTGCCGACGACAAGACCGTCGTGCTGCTCACCCACGACAGCTTCACGCTGCCGAAGGAGGTGCTGGCCGAGTTCACCGAGAAGACGGGCTACACCGCCGAGATCCGGCACGCGGGCGACGGTGGCGAGCTGACCACCAAGATCGCCATGGACACCGGCAACCCCGACGGCGACGCGGTCTTCGGCGTCGACAACACCTTCGCCAGCCGCGCGATCGACCAAGGGGCGCTGGAGGCCTACACGCCCGAGACGGTCCCGGCCGGGGTCGACGAGTTCAACCTCCCGGGCGACGAGAAGCACTTCCTCACCCCGGTCGACAACGGCAGCGTGTGCGTCAACATCGACACCGAGTGGTTCGCGGCGAAGAAGCTGACGCCGCCGGAGTCGCTCGACGACCTGGCCGAGCCTGCGTACAAGGATCTCTTCGTGACCCCGGGCGCGGCGACCTCGACGCCGGGGATGGCGTTCCTGCTGGCCACGATCGCCGAGTACGGCGAGGACGGCTGGGCGGACTACTGGGGCAAGCTGATGGACAACGGCGCCAAGGTCGTCGACGGCTGGGACCAGGCCTACTACTCCGACTTCACCCAGGGTGGCGGCAAGGGGACGCGACCGATCGTCGTGTCGTACGACTCCTCGCCGGCCTTCACCGTCAAGGACGGCAAGACGACGACCAAGGCACTGCTCGACACCTGCTTCCGGCAGGTCGAGTACGCCGGCGTGCTCAAGGGCGCCGACCACCCCGAGGGCGCCCAGGCGCTGATCGACTTCATGCTCTCCGACAGCGTGCAGGGGGCGTTGCCGGAGAGCATGTACGTGTTCCCCGTCTCCTCCGGCGTCGAGCTGCCCGCCGACTGGGCGAAGTTCGCCCAGCAGCCGACCTCGCCGCTCTCGGTGGAGCCTGAGGAGATCGACGAGAACCGGGAAGCGTGGCTGGCGACCTGGAGCGACACGATCGCGCAGTGAGCCCCACCCGTCGCGCTGTGACCCGGCGAATCGGGACCCTGGTCGCGCTCGCCGCCATCCCGGTGGCCGTGCTGGCGGTCTTCTTCGTCCTGCCGGTCACCGGGATGGTGCAGCGCGGCCTCTTCTTCGAAGGATCCTTCGATCCGTCGGTCGTCACCAGGGTCGTGGGGCGCCCGGAGATCCAGCGGGCGCTCTGGTTCACGCTGTGGTCCTCGGGGCTGGCGACGGTGCTGAGTGTCGCGCTCGGGCTGCCGGCCGCGTTCGCGCTCCATCGGCTGAGCTTTCCGATGCAACGGGTCATCCGGGCGGGGCTGCTGGTGCCGTTCGTGCTTCCCACCGTCGTCGTCGGGGTCGCCTTCCGCGAGCTCATCGGCGAGGCTGGGCTGCTGGCCGGGTTGGGGCTCGATGGGACGCCGACCGCGATCATCCTCGGGCTGGTCTTCTTCAACGCCTCGGTCGTGATCCGCGCGGTCGGGGCGGCCTGGGAGTCGCTCGACCCGCGTCCAGGTGAGGCAGCTGCCGCGCTGGGCGCCTCGCCGGCACGGGTCCTCCTGACGATCACCCTGCCGGCGCTACGTCCCGCGATCGTATCCGCGGCGTCGGTGGTCTTCCTCTTCTGCGCGACCGCGTTCGGGATCGTGCTCACCCTCGGTGGGGTGCGCTACAACAGCATCGAGACCGAGATCTACAAGCTGACCTTCACTCTGTTCGACCTCCCCGGTGCCGCGGTGCTGTCGGTGCTCCAGCTGCTGGTCGTCATCGGGTTGCTGGTCGTGGCCGGCCGGCTGCGTTCGGTGCCGGATCCGGCGCAGTCCCGGGTCGTCGTACGCCGCCGCCGGGTCTCGCTGCGGGATCTTCCGGCCCTGTTGTCGACGTCGGTGCTGGTCCTGCTGGTCGCCGGGCCGCTGCTCGCGCTGCTGCTCGGGTCGCTGCGGGCCGATGACCGGTGGAGTCTCCGGAACTACGCCGCCCTGCAGACTCCCGGGTTCGACCCGCCGCTGCCGGTGCCGGTCACGACCGCGCTGATGACCTCGCTGGCGGTCGCGGTGCAGGCCTCCCTGGTCGCGCTGGTGCTCGGGCTGCTGGTGGCGTTCGCGGTGACGCGCCGGTCCCGGTCGGTGGCGGAGCGGCGGGTCCGTTCCGTCCTGGACGGGCTGTTCATGGTGCCGCTCGGGGTCAGCGCCGTCACGCTGGGGCTCGGGCTCTACCTGACCCTCGGGTCGGCCCCGCTCGACTTCCGCGACGAGCCGTGGCTGGTGCCGCTGGCGCAGGCTCTGGTCGCGCTGCCCCTGGTCGTACGCACCCTGGTGCCCGTCCTGGGATCGGTCGACGACCGTCTCCGGCAGGCCGCGGCCGGGCTCGGGGCCGGGCCGTTGCGCGCGGTCATGACGGTCGACGTACCTGCCATCTGGAAGCCGCTGCTCGCCTCCTCCGGGTTCGCCTTCGCGGCATCGCTCGGGGAGTTCGGCGCGACCTCCTTCCTCGTCCGCGAGGAGCGCCCCACGCTCCCGGTCGTCATCCTGCGGTTGTTGTCCCGTCCGGGGTCCGACAATTACGGCATGGCCCTCGCCGCCGCCTGTGTCCTCGCCGCCGCCACCGCCGTCGTGATGCTCCTCGTCGAGCGTCTCCGCGTCCCCTCGATCGGAGCACTGTGAACCCACGCCGAGAAGTCACCCGCGCCGGCCGAGGCGTCACTCGCGTCGGCCGACACGTCGTGCCCGTGCCATCTCGGCCGACGGGGCCGACGTCTCGGCAGGATCGAGGTTGCGATGCTGTCGCTGCGTGAGGTGTCGGTGGCGTACGACGGGAAGGCGGCCGTCTCGGACGTCAGCCTCGAGCTGGCGGACGGGGAGGTGCTGGCGCTGCTCGGCCCGTCGGGGTCGGGGAAGTCGACGCTGCTGCGGGCCGTGGCGGGGCTGGAGTCGGCGACGGGGGAGATCAGCTGGGACGGGCGGGAGCTGCGCGGGGTGCCGACGCACAAGCGTGGCTTCGCGCTGATGTTCCAGGACGGACAGCTGTTCTCGCACCTCAGCGTCGCGAACAACGTCGCCTACGCGATGCGGTTGCGCCGCATCCCGACCGCCGACCGTACGAAGAAGGTCGCCGACCTGCTGGAGCTCGTCGGCCTGGGCGGCTACCAGGACCGCCTGCCGGGCACGCTGAGCGGCGGCGAGCGGCAGCGGGTCGCCCTCGCGCGGGCGCTCGCGGTCGAGCCGCGGCTGCTGCTTCTCGACGAGCCGCTCTCCGCGCTCGACGCCGGGCTGCGGGAACGGCTCGCGGGGGACCTGCGACGGATCCTGCACGAAGCGGGCACCACCGCGCTGATGGTCACCCACGACCAGGAGGAGGCCTTCGCGGTCGCCGACCGGATCGCGCTCCTGCGCGACGGTCATCTGGTGCAGCAGGGGACCCTGCGGGAGGTGTGGGCGAGACCGACGGACACCTGGGCCGCCCTGTTCCTGGGGTACGCCCGCGTGCTCGAGGGGCCGGCGGCGTACACGGTCCTGAAGGCCGCCGGGATGGCACCGGCCGGCGCGGTGGCACTGCGCCGCTCCGCCTTCGTCGCCGATCCGGCCGGCCCGCTCACCGGCACCGTGGTCTCCGCCAGGGCTACGCCGGAGCAGCTCCGGCTCGTCGTACGTCTCGATGACGTCGGTGAGGTCGACGCCGTCGCCGACTCGGCACCAGCGCCGGGGGAATCAGTCAGGCTGCGGGTGGAGCCGAACCGGCTGGCCGTCCCGGAATCTGTTGTCCCCGAATCGGCAGAGCGGCCACCCGCCATTTAAACTTAGCGGCTATGTATCGTCGCGCTCAGATCTTCCTCGTCAGTAGCGCGCTGATCTTCGGCCTGATCGCAGTCGTGACCGCGCAGATCGTTGACAAGCGCATGCTCGACCCGGAGGGCTTCCTCGGACCGTCCTGGCTCCGCCTTCCCCTCCTCGTCGGAGCTGCGCTCCTCGTCGACCTGGTGCCACGGACGCTGTGGATGGCGAAGTTCAAGTGGAAGGACATGGGGCCGATCTTCAAGGAGCGGGTCCGCACCCACTGGACCCGTGAACGGCTGACGCTCGTGGCGATGGGCATCGTCTGCTTCTACCTGGTCTACGTCTGCTACCGGAACCTCAAGTCGTTCCTGCCGTTCGTGGTGCCGGAGACCTACGAGTTCGACCACGAGCTGCACCTGATCGACAAGGCGGTTCTCTTCGGCGCCGACCCGGCGATCCTGCTCCACGACCTCCTTGGCACCGGCTGGGTGGCGTGGTTCCTCTCCTACATCTACATGTGGTTCCTGCCGCTGGTGCCGTTCGCCGTCGCCGGCTGGCTGGTGTGGTCGCGCAACCTCGCCTACGGCTACTGGTTCGTGAGCTCGCAGTGCATCGCCTGGATCCTCGGCACGGTCTCCTACTACTGCCTGCCGACGGTCGGGCCCGGTCTGCAGTACCCCTATCTCTACGCCGACCTGCCCGAGACACCGGCGAGCACGCTGATGGAATCGCTGGTCTTCACCAGGCAGCACGTCCTCTTCGACGTCGATGCCAACGTGGTGCAGTCGGTCGGTGGCTTCGCGTCGCTGCACTGCGGCATCACGCTGCTGGTGGCGCTGATGATCCACGCCACGATCAACAACAAGATCGCCCGCTGGGCCGGCTGGATCAACTTCGGGATCACCGTTGTCGCGACCGTCTACTTCGGCTGGCACTATCTCGCCGACGACATCGCGGGCTGCATGATCGCACTCGTCGCCTACTACTTCGGTGGGCTCGCCGCCGGCCAGAAGTTCCAGCGCAAGGGTGTGCGGCGCCTTGTCGCCGAGTCCGACGAGATCGCCGACCGCGAGTCGAAGGTCGCCCACGAGCTGACCTGATCCGAGCCTCGTCTCGGCTTAGGGTGGTGGCGTGACCGCCATCGATGCAGCCTCGCTGACCGCACTTCTCGACGGGCGATACGCGGGAGTCCGGGAGGACGTACGCAAGTCCCTGATCGAGCGCGCCGACTTCCTCGACGAGGTCGAGGAACTGCCCCGGCCGGAGTATCGCGAGCGAGTGCGGGAGGTGCTCCTCGATGTCTCCGCGACCGGTCTGACCGGGCTCGGCTTCCCGAAGGAGTACGGCGGGGGCGGCGACGTCGGCGCCTCCATCGCGGCCTTCGAGGAGATGGCCGGCGGCGACCTGTCGCTGCTGGTGAAGTCGGGCGTGCAGTTCGGGCTCTTCGGCGGCGCGATCCTGCAGCTCGGGACCGCGCGCCATCACGATCGGTATCTCGCCGACATCGTCTCCGGACGCCTGCTCGGCTGCTTCGCGATGACCGAGCACGGCCACGGGTCCAACGTGGCCGCGGTGGGCACCGTGGCCACCTACGATCCGGCTGCGCAGGAGTTTGTCATCGAGACGACCCGGGAGGATGCGTACAAGGACTACATCGGCAACGCCGCGGCCCACGGTGAGCTCGCGGTCGTCTTCGCCCAGCTCGTGGTCGGCGGCGAGGAGCGTGGCGTCCATGCTCTGGTGGTGCCGATCCGGGTCGCCGGAGCGCCCGCTCCCGGGGTCCGGATCGAGGACGACGGGCCCAAGATGGGGCTCAACGGCGTCGACAACGGACGGCTGTGGTTCTCGGGCGTGCGGGTGCCGCGTACGTCTCTCCTGAACCGCTTCGCCGACGTCACCGTGGCCGGCGAGTACGTCTCCGAGATCGAGTCCGCCGGGCGGCGCTTCTTCACCATGCTCGGCACGCTCGTGCAGGGCCGCGTCTCGGTCGGCGGCGCCGGGATCCGGGCATCGGAGGTCGCACTGACGATCGCGGTCCGCTACGCGCTGCGCCGCCGGCAGTTCGAGGCGTCGTCGGACGCCGAGGAGTCGCTGCTCCTCGACTACGGCCAGCACCAGCGGCGGCTGCTGCCGCTGGTCGCGCGGACCTACGCGTTGCGCTTCGCGCAGGAGGTCGTACGCGACGACCTGCACGACGTCTTCTCCGGCGTCGCGACCTCCGAGCACGCCCGTCGTGAGCTCGAGTCGCGAGCGGCCGGTACCAAGGCCCTGGCGACCTGGCACGCGACCCGGACGATCCAGGAGTGCCGAGAGGCCTGCGGCGGGGCGGGCTACCTGGCCGCCAACCGGTTCGCGGCCCTGAAGGCCGACACCGACGTCTTCACGACCTTCGAGGGCGACAACACGGTGCTGCTGCAGCTGGTCGCCAAGGGGCTGCTCACCGGCTACTCCAGCGAGTTCGAGGAGATGGACCAGCTGGATCTGGTCCGCTTCGTGGCCGGTCTCGCCGTCGAGACGGTCCTGGAGCGGACCGCCGTGCACAAGCTGCTCGAGCGGGTCCGCGACGTCGTTCCGATCGCCGGGGAGAGGGAGCCGGACATCCTCGACTCCGACTACCACCTGGCGATGCTGCGCTTCCGTGAGGAGCACATGCTCGCCGGCGTCGCCCGCCGCCTGCAGTCGGGCGTCAAGGCCGGACGCGAGCCGGGGGCGGTCTTCTCGACCGTGCAGGACCACGTCATCGGCGTCGCTCACGCGCACGTCGAGCGGCTGATCCACGAGGCGTTCCGCGAGAAGGTCCGCGGGCTCCCCGAGGGCCCCGTACGCGACCTGATGGACCTCCTCTGCGACCTCAGCGCCCTCTCGGTCATCGAGGCCGACCGCGCCTGGTTCATGGAACACGGCCGCCTCTCCTCCGAGCGCTCCAAGGCCATCACCGCCGAGGTCAACCGCCTCTGCCGTCAGCTGCGTCCGGATGCGAGGCTGCTGGTCGACGGCTTCGGCGTCCCGGAGGAGTTGCTGCGCGCGAAGGACCTGCTCGGCTGAGGGGGCGGCGGGCCATTTTCCCGCCATGGCGGGAAAATGCGGGGTCGATCGGGCTGGGCGCGCAGCAGATTCCCGCCATGGCGGGAATCTGCCGCCTGACTCGTCGGCCGCTCGGGAGAAGTTATCCACAGGGGGTGTGGACAACTTCTGCGAATGTTCTGCGGAGTGCACACGATTCCCGTATGACTGCCGTACGCATCAAGCCCAAGACCACGCCCAGGATCCCGATCGATCCGACCCGACCGTTCCGGCGCAAGCACGCTCTGGCGAGCGGATTCGATCCGCGCCGGAAGCGTAGAGAGTTCCGGCGGCTCTTCCACGGGATCTACGTGTCGAGTGCCGTCGAGGTGACTCCGCTGCTGATCGCCGAGGCGGTCGTGCTGAGTGTCGACCCGCTCGGGGCATGGGCGAGTCACGCCACTGCGGCCCGGGTGTGGGAGCTCCCGATTCCGCCGCTGCCGGGCGAACATGTCACGGTCCTTCGGCGCAGCCAGCGCCGCGGACGCCCACAGATCAGTTGCCACTCGGCGCCAGACGGGTTGATCACGAAGTTCGATCACGTCGATGTCTCGGCGCCGGCACAGGTCTTCGTCGATCTGGCGGCGCTGATCCCGCTCGTTGACCTGGTGGTCGTCGGTGACCACATGGTGCGCAAGGGACTGGTCACGCAAGCCGCTCTCGTGGAACACAGCGCATCGGCGAAGAGCCCTGGTGCGGCCCTCGCGCGCCGGGCCGCCTCACTCGTCCGCCCGGGGGTGGACTCGCCGATGGAGACCCGGCTACGCCTGCTGATCGTGCTCGCCGGGCTGCCAGAGCCTGCGGTCAACGCCCTGGTCGGAGATGAGCTGGACAAGCGGAAGTACGACCTGAGCTACCCGCAGTCGCGCACGATCATCGAGTACAACGGAAAGCATCACGTCGAGCGCGAGGAGCAGTGGGAGTCAGACCTACTTCGCCGCGAGGCGATCGACACCGATGGATGGCGGATCCTCGTCTTCATCGCCAAGGACATCTACACCTCCCCAGGCACGACCTTGGAGAGGATCCATCGGGTGCTCCTCCAGCGCGGCGAGCCGGACGTACCCAGAAAGCTGAGCGACAACTGGAAGCAGCACTTCCCAGATCGCTCGTGATCGAGCCCGGCGCCAGAATCTCGCCATGGCGGGAAAGTGCTGCCACGGTCAGTCCCTCGCCCCCGCAGAATCCCGCCATGGCGGGAATTTGCCCCGGCCCGCCGATACGCTCGCCGCGTGAATCGCCTGATCTTGCTCAACGGGTTGCCCGGTGTGGGGAAATCGACGATCGCCCGTCGGTACGCCACCGAACACCCGGGCACGCTGCTGTGTGACGTCGACGTACTGCGCACCTTCATCGGTGGCTGGCGCGACGACTTCGAGGAAGCGGGGGCACGGATCCGGCCCGCGGCGCTCGGCATGATCACCGGCTATCTCCGAGACTCGGGTGACGTGGTGCTGCCGCAGTTGCTCTCCAGGGTGAGCGAGCTGGAGAAGTTCGAAAGGGCGGCGCTCGACGCGGGTGCCGAGTTCGTCGAGGTGATGCTGGAGGCCGACACCGACGATGCCGTACGCCGCTTCCACCGCCGCGACGACGGTACGGACCCGTGGCACCCGATCGTTCGGAGTCTGGTCGCCGAAGCAGGTGGCGACGCTGTCCTACGCGATTACGCCGTGAGGTTGCACGGGCTGGTCGCCCGACGTCCCAGGACGAAGATGGTCCCGAGCGTCGCGGACGCAACGGATGAGACGTACGCCGCCGTTCTCAGAGCCGTCGGCGACGTCACGACCACGGCTCGATGAGCAGATTCCCGCCATGGCGGGAATCTGCCCGCGCGACGAGCCTCAGTGAGCGGTGTTCTTGAACCGGTCGATGGAGGCGGCGATCTCCGACTCCGCGGCGGCCTTGCCGACCCAGTCGGAGCCCTTGACGGACTTGCCGGGCTCGAGGTCCTTGTAGTGCTCGAAGAAGTGCTTGATCTCGTTGAGCGTCCACTCGTCGACATCCGCGAGGTCCTGGATGTGGTCGAAGCGAGGGTCGCAGGGGACGCAGAGGACCTTCTCGTCCTGGCCCTGCTCGTCCTCCATGACGTACATCGCGACAGGACGGGCCTCGACCAGCACACCCGGGAAGAGCGGGTAGGGGGTGAGCACCAGCGCGTCGAGCGGGTCACCATCCCCACCGAGGGTGTCCTCGATGTAGCCGTAGTCTGCGGGGTACATCATGGAGGTGAACAGCACGCGGTCGAGTCGAAGCCGGTTCGACTCGTGGTCCACCTCGTACTTGTTGCGGGATCCCTTGGGGACCTCGATCAGTACGTCGAACTCCTGCGTCACTTCTCTGCCTCCAGACAAACCCAAAAACGGAATGCCGGACAGTCTGACACCGATCGGCGTCAGATCCGGCATCGAGGAGGATATCCGTGGAGCCCCAAAGCGCGCCGAAGTGGCCTTCCGAGGAGCCGGAGGAGAGCCGCGGAAAGCTCGTGGTCGTGCTGCCGCTGGTGCTCGCGCTGCTGGTGGGCGCGGCGGCCGCGGCGTACGCCTTGGGGTGGGCGCGCTATGCCCGCGGCAACGTCGCGCCGACCCCTCCGCCGGCTCCGCTGAGCATCGCTGCGGTCAGCCCCGCGGCGGTCGCGGGCGAGCAGACGAGAGCCCCGGGAAAGCCCGATCAGGCCGCGCTGGAGCAGGTGATGCGGGAGATGGTCGGCGACAAGCGGCTCGGCAAGCACCTCAAGGCGGCGATCGCGCCGCTCGAGGGCGCCCCGCTGGTCAGCCACGGCACCGGGGCCGCGACCCCGGCGAGCGTCACGAAGGTGCTGACCAGCGTGGCGGTGCTGGAGGCGTACGGCCCGGAGCGCCGGTTCGAGACCAGCACCACGCTCCAGGGGAGCACCGTGACCCTCGTCGGTGGAGGTGACGCATCTCTCAGCACCAGCGACCTCGACGACCTCGCCGCCGAGACGGCCCGGGAGCTCGGCACCACCAAGTCGGTGACCCTCGCCTACGACGACACTCTCTTCGGTGGCCCGACGTTGAGTCCCACCTGGCGACGCACCTATCTGGGCGAGGAGGTCGGTGGGATCACCGCGCTGCTGGTCGACCACGGCGGCTCCCAGTCGACGGGCTACAGCCGGGACCCGTCCATGCAGGCCGCCGAGCAGTTCAAGAAGGCCCTGGTCAAGCACGGGATCAAGGTCAACGGGAAGCCCGCGCGAGGGACGAAGGCCGGCACCCAGCTCGCCGTACGCCAGGGCGACACGCTGCGCGAGATCGTCGAATACACGCTGCAGCACAGTGACAACCAGCTCGCCGAGGTGCTCGCCCGGCAGGTCGGGCTCGCGGCGGGCGCCCCGACGTTCGACGGTTCCACCGCGGCGATCACGGCCACGCTGAAGGATCTCGGCATCGACACCACCGGCCTGGTCCTCCGCGACGGCTCCGGCCTCTCCCGGCAGAACCGGATCCCGCCGACGCTGCTGGTGAGCACGCTCCAGACCGCCGCCAGCCCCAACCGTCCGGAGCTCGCCCCGGCGATGACGGGCCTTCCTGTCGCCGGCTGGGTCGGCTCCCTCTCGCGACGGTTCAACTTCGACGCCGAGCCGGGTCGCGGCCGCGTCCGGGCGAAGACCGGCACCCTCACCGGTGTGTCCGGGCTCTCCGGCATCGCGGTCGACGCCCGCGGCACGCCGTTCGTCGTCGTACTCATGGCCGACGGGTTCAAGCCCGAGCAGACCCTGGACGTGCGCGACGCCCTCGATGACGCGATCACGGCGGTCGCGACGTGTCGATGCTCGGCATAGGTCCGGTCGGATACGGTCGTACGCATGACCCATCGTGCTGAGGACCCCGCCCCGTCCGGAGCCGCCATGGTCGACTGGGACCTGGCCGTACGCCTCGGCGCGAAGGTCGCCGGAGATGGCCCGATCGTCTCGCGGAGCGAGGCCCAGCACGCCGTCGAGGAGCTGCGCGCGGACGCCGCCAAGGCGACCGAGTTCGTCCGCGCCTTCACCGGTCTGGACGCTCCCCGCGACACCGCACCGGTCCTGGTGGTCGACAGGAGGGGCTGGATCCAGGCCAACGCCGACACCTTCGCCCACGTGATCTCGCCGGTGGTCGACCGGATCACGGCGAAGCGCACTCCGGGGGCACTGACCATGGCGGTCGGGTCCAAGGTCAGCGCGGCCGAGGTCGGCGGCCTGCTCGGCTTCATGGCCTCGAAGATCCTCGGCCAGTTCGACCCGTTCCACGGGCCGTCGGGGCGGCTGCTGCTGGTCGCTCCCAACGCCGTCCACGTCGAGCGCGAGCTGGGCCTGGACCCGACCGACTTCCGGCTGTGGGTCTGCCTCCACGAGGAGACTCACCGGGTCCAGTTCACCGCCAGCCCGTGGATGCGCGACCACCTCTTCGCCCAGATCGAGGGCCTCTCCGAAGCGATGGACCCGGCCTCGATCTTCGACGGCGGGCTGCAGCGCGTCACCGAGGCGCTGAAGGGCAACGGCAGCATCGTGGACGCCTTCGCCAAGCCCGAGCAGAAGGAGATCATCGACCGGGTCACCGGGATGATGTCGCTGCTCGAGGGCCACGCCGACGTGGTCATGGACGATGTCGGCCCCGGCGTGATCCCGAGCGTCACCACGATCCG
>JALZDD010000069.1 GCA_030862715.1 Actinomycetota bacterium
GAACGTCTTAGTCGTAGAACGTCGCACTCGGGGTGCGACTCCAGCGGCCCGTGCGACCGGGCCACCATCCATGACCCACGGAGCTGATGTGAACGTCCGTAGAACCCCGGTGGCGATCTTCCTCACCACCATTCTCGCCCTGGGATTCTCCCTGGGCTCGATCGCGGCGCCGAGCAGCGCCCAGGCGACTGCACCGTCGGCCTCCGTCGGGCAGATCGGGCTGCACACGGCGTACACCGTCCTCTACCAGCAGGGCTCGACCGGCCTCGGGGTGCGCAAGGTCCAGGCCCGCCTCAAGGAGCGGCGCATCTACAGCGGCCGAGTCACCGGCAACTACGGCTCGAAGACGACCGGCGCCGTGAAGGTCTTCCAGCGCAACCAGCGTCTGGCCATCACCGGCAAGGTCAACCAGCGCACCCTCGACCGGCTCCGCTCGCTGACGAGCACGCCGACCGACGCGGCGCTGTTCAACCTCGACCGTCGCTGCCTCACCGGTCGCGTGCTCTGCGTCGACAAGACCGACCGCCGGATGCGCTACGTACGCGCCGGCAAGATCGTCCGGGCGATGGATGCCCGCTTCGGTTGCTCCGACACGAAGACCCGCGAGGGCGCGTTCAAGGTCTACCGGAAGAGCCGCAACCACGTCTCTTCGATCTATCACACGCCGATGCCGTACGCGATGTTCTTCAACGGCGGCCAGGCTGTGCACTACTCGTCCGACTTCGCCGCCCGCGGCTACAACGGCTGCTCCCACGGCTGCGTGAACGTCCGCAACAAGTCGTCCATCGCGTGGGTCTTCGACCAGATCCGCATCGGTGACCGGGTCGTCGTCTACTGGTCCTAGCCACACCAGGTGGTTGAGCTTGTCGAGACCACGTTCCACGTGAAACAGCTTCACAAAGAGATCGCCCCTCGTGCCACACGGCACGAGGGGCGATCTCTTTGTCTCAGCGTCACTCAGGCAGGACGACCACGTAACGCCGCGGCTCGACACCGGAGGACTCCGAGGTGAGCCCGGCGGCGGCGACGGCGTCGTGGACGACCTTCCGCTCGAAGGGCGACATCGGCTTGAGTGAGACCGGGGCACCGGACTCCTTGACCTTCGCGACGGTCTCCTCGGCCAGCGCCATGAGCGTCGAACGACGGTCGGCACGGTAGCCGCCGACGTCGAGCATCAGGCGGGACCGCTCACCGGTCTCGCGGTAGACCGCGAGCCGAGTCAGCTCCTGGAGCGCGTCCAGGACCTCGCCGTGACGGCCGACCAGCTGTTGCAGGTCGCCACCGACGATCGAGACGGCCGCACGATCGCCCTCGACGTCCATGTCGAGGTCTCCATCGAGGTCGGCGATGTCGAGGAGCTCCTCGAGGTAGTCGGCCGCGATGTCACCTTCCTGCTCGAGCTGCTTGAGGCGCGTCTCTTCGCTGACCTCCTCCACAGTCTCGGTCTCGGTCGCGCTCACATCCTGAGTCGTCACTTGGTTCCCCCATCCTTCTGGGTCGTGGAGCGACCGGCGCTCGTGCCGGCCTTCTTCCGCTGGCTCCTGGTCTGGCTCTTGGGCTGGGTGCGCTTCGCGGGCCGCTTCTCGGCCGCCGCCTCGTTGGCTTCGGCGATGTCGATCTCCGCGTCGGGCAGACCCTTCTTGCGGCGCTTCTCCCGCTCACGCTCCTGCTTGGCGTCGAACGCCGGCGTCCCCGGTGCAGGGTTGTTGCGGATCACGTAGAACTGCTGGCCCATCGTCCACAGGTTGGAGGAGGTCCAGTAGAGGATCGTTCCGACCGGGAAGGCGATACCACCGACGGCGAACACGACGGGCAGCACGTAGAGCAGCAGCTTCTGCTGCTGGGCGTACTGACCGGTCATCGCGTCGGCCGGCATGTTCTTCGACATCAGCTGACGCTGGGTCAGGAAGGTGGTCGCGATCATCGCCACGACCAGGAACCCGGTGAGGAAGTACGTGCTCATGTGGTCGGCCGTCGTGAACTGGTCCGACAGCAGCGACCCGAGCCAGGTCGACGTGGCGAACTCGTGGGCGGCGGAGTCGCTCAGGAAGCCCTTGCCGACACCGTCCGAGGCGTGCTCGAGCATGCGGAACAGCACGAAGAAGATCGGCATCTGCAGCAGCAGCGGCAGGCAGGACGCGAACGGGTTGGTGCCCGAGTCCTTGTAGAGCTTCATCGTCTCGTTGGCGAGCTTCTCGCGGTCGTGACCGTACTTCTTCTGCAGCTCCTTCACCTTCGGCTGCAGCAGCTGCATGTTGCGGCTGGAGTTGATCTGCTTCACGAACAGCGGGATCAGCAGCGCGCGGATGGTCACGGTCAGGCCGACGATGGCAAGGGCCCACTGCCAACCTTCAGAAGGAATGACGTACGAGAACGCCTTCTGCCAGACGAGCAGGATGCCCGAGATGGCGTAATACAGCGGTGTTGCGATCCATCCGAACAGATCGCCTATGGCTCCCACGGAATCAGGCTCCTCGGTTTGGGGAGTCCGCACTTACACGGACCAGGTCTTCAGGGTCTCTTCGAGATTTTTTCGGGGTCGGTACGGGATCGAAGCCCCGGGTCTTCGCCCAGGGGACACAGCGGGCCAGACGGCGCGCCGTCAGCCAGCTCCCGCGCCAAGGGCCGTGCGTCTTGACGGCCTCGAGCCCGTACGCCGAGCACGACGGGTAGTAACGGCACACATCGCCGTAGAGCGGGCTGACCAGAGTCCGCCACACGTGAAGCAGTCCGATCAGGACGGCCGCGACCAGGAGGTTGATCTTGTCGAGACCTCCGCGGGCGACACGGACCGCAGTACTCATCGGAGCACTCGCTCCAGGCAGCGCCGCAGATCGGCGCCCAGGGCGTCGTAGTCTGCCTCGGCGGCGGCAGGAAGCGCACGGACCACAAGCACAGCAGAGCCCGGGAGTCCGCTCAGGGACTCCCGGGCCTGGTGACGCAGTCTGCGCTTCACGCGATTCCGGACGACGGCCGGACCGACGGCCTTGCTCACCACGAAGCCCACCTGCGGCTCGCTCTCCCGGTCGGCAGCTGAGCCGGTTCCGGGGACGAGCAGGTGGACCACCAGGCTCTTCGAGCCCGCGCGCTTGCCTCGTCGTACTGCTTCTTTGAAGCTCGACGAATCGACCAGTCGGTGGCGACGTGGCAACACGCGCGTGGTGGCTGAGGCCGCGGCCTCAGACGGTCAGGCTCTTGCGACCCTTGCCGCGGCGCGCAGCGAGGATCGCGCGGCCGGCACGGGTGCGCATGCGCAGGCGGAAACCGTGCGTCTTGTGACGGCGGCGGTTGTTCGGCTGGTAAGTACGCTTGCTCACGGGTGCTTCCTTAGTTGTGTGGGGCCGGTTGCTCTGCCGGCTGGTCTGATGGGGTCGCCCTCGGTGGTTCCAGGCGGGCCGATTCAACAAGCACCGCCCGTCCGCGCCCCGATGAGGAGAGGCGTGGACATGCGGCACCCGTAGACCGGGCGACCTAGCAACGGTACGTGGACGGCGAAACCAGGGTCAAACTCGCGCCCTATCACACCCCTGTGATTCGCCCTCCACCTGTGGAGGACGGGTTGCCCGTGACCCTCGCCAACCGGTAGTTTCGTCCTCTACCGAGGTTTCCCTGCACATCGTCAGGAGCATCGGCCGCATTCGGGGGGATGCCACGCAGGGAACTTGTTTTCCCGCCTGACCTGCCGAAACGGTCGGATTCTCGAGGACGGCGAAGTGTCTCGGTTGGTCCTCGATGCCTACATTCGGGGATGCTCCACAGCTTGTGGAAAAGTCTGTGGAGGATGTAGACCAGACCGCTGCATCAATCCAGGCGGCATCAATACAAGACCACCACCCGAGCCATCAGGGAAGGCAGGAACCTGTGGAGCACTCCGGCCTCGCGCCAGAACCACAGCCAGATCTCCAGTCCGCATGGACGAAGGTGGTCGCCGAGCTTCCGCCGAACCAGCGGGCCTGGCTCCGGGACAGTGAACCTCTCACCCTGCACGGGTCGACCGCGATCGTCGAGGTCCCCAACGACTTCACCCGCAACCAGATCGAGGGCCGGCTGCGCGGCTCCCTGGAGCGGTCGCTGGGCGAGATCTTCCATCGCGAGATCCGCATCGCGGTCACCGTGAACCCCGATCTCGACGTCACGCCGGATCCCGACACCCAGGCGATCATGATCTCCGAGCGGGAGATCGCCGCCGCGGACGCGGCCGCCGCCGCTGCCCTGCAGCAGCAGTCGCCATTCTCGAACAGCGCAGCCCCGAACCAGTCGGCATTCCCGCATCAGTCGGTCTACCCGCCGAACTCGCCCGGCCTGATCCCAGGCATCCCGCCGGCGACCGCGCCGCACGAGGAGCAGGGCGCGCCCGCGGCGTACTCGGCGCCGCAGGCTCCCATCGCGCCACCACCCACTCAGCAGCCGGCTCCGCCTGCGGCTCACGAAGACGTACGTCCTGGATATGGCGACATGTCGACAAATCCCCCGGCGCCTCCGGTGGCCCCCGTCGAGGAGCCGGTTCCGCCGAGGCCGCTCGTCCCAGGTCCGCCCACGCGGGCGAGCGAGCCGAGCCACAACGTCCTCGAGACCCGCCTGAACCCGAAGTACACCTTCGAGACGTTCGTCATCGGGTCCTCCAACCGGTTCCCGCACGCGGCCGCGGTCGCGGTCAGTGAGGCGCCGGGCAAGGCCTACAACCCGCTGCTCGTCTACGGGGAGTCGGGTCTGGGCAAGACCCACCTGCTGCACGCGATCGGCCACTACGTGCGGAGTCTCTACTCCGGGGCAAAGGTGCGCTACGTCAGCTCGGAGGAGTTCACCAACGAGTTCATCAACGCGATCCGCGACGACCGGCAGGACCGGTTCAAGCGGCGTTACCGCGATGTCGACGTCCTGCTGATCGACGACATCCAGTTCTTGGAGGGGAAGACCCAGACGCAGGAGGAGTTCTTCCACACCTTCAACACGCTCCACAACGCCAACAAGCAGATCGTGCTCACCTCCGACCGTCCGCCCAAGCGGCTCGAGGCGCTCGAGGACCGGCTGCGCAACAGGTTCGAGTGGGGCCTGATCACCGACGTCCAGCCGCCTGACATCGAGACCCGCATCGCGATCCTTCGGAAGAAGGCCGCGATGGAGCGGCTCACCGCGCCGCCGGACGTGCTCGAGTTCATCGCGAGCAAGATCCAGACCAACATCCGTGAGCTCGAGGGTGCGCTGATCCGGGTGACGGCGTTCGCCAACCTCAACCGGCAGGACGTCGATCTGACGCTGGCCGAGATCGTGCTCAAGGACCTGATCCCCGAGGGCGGCGAGCCCGAGATCACCGCCGGCCTGATCATCGCCCAGACCGCCGCCTACTTCGGGCTGTCGATCGACGAGCTCACCGGGCCCTCGCGTGGGCGCCACCTCGTGATGGCCCGCCAGATCGCCATGTATCTGTGTCGTGAGCTCACCGAGGACTCCCTGCCCAAGATCGGCAAGCACTTCGGCGGCCGCGACCACACCACCGTGATGTACGCCGAGCGCAAGATCAACCAGCTCCTCGCCGAGCGCCGGGCCGTCTTCAACCAGGTCTCGGAGCTCACCAACCGCGTCAAGATGCAGGCGCGCCAGGCCTGACCGAACCAGCAGTCGTACGCGGCCGCCGCCCCTTCCGGGCCGGCGGCCGTTTCGCGTTTTGGGATTTGTAAAACCCACAGGACGAGATTTCCAAAGTTGTCCACAGCCCACAGGCTGGGTGGAACCTGTGGAGAACCGGCCGTTCAAATGGGATGGAAAAGGGGATGGCCTGTGCACAAAACACTCGAACGGGCCCACAACTCTCCACAGCCCACAGTGACGTGCGTCATTTCAGCATGGCGTCCACATCCCCTGTGGAATGACATTTCCGGGCATGACCTGGGAAGACGCCGCTCATCCACATTTCCCACAGATGCTCTTACGACGTACGAAACTATTTACATCCATGGATCCTCGGTGAAATTCCACGAACGCCCTTCCCTGGGGACAACCCACTCGGCGAGCTGAGTCCACAAGGA
>JALZDD010000073.1 GCA_030862715.1 Actinomycetota bacterium
CGCGGTCAACGTCGACGTCGACCTCTCCGCGATCCCACACATCGTCAACGAGGCGATGAGCAGCCTCGATCCGTTCCGCGAGAGCTTTCGCGGCAGGTCCGACCGCCGGATGACCGGCTGGCTCTGACCTGAGCTCTAGACCGACCACGGACGGCCGCCCGGCCGGTCCGGTAGATCAGCGCACCCTGAGGAGCACCATCATGAGCACGTACACCTTCATGTCCACCGCCCCCGCCAAGCTCTTCGTCGAGTTCGGGAAGGGAAATCTCGAGGTCCAGGCGACCGACACCGATGAGACCGTCGTCGAGATCGACGGCGAGGACGCCGAGAGTCTGGTCGTCGAGCAGAGCGGCGACACGATCAACATCATCGACCCGCACAAGGGCCCGTTCAACCGCTCGCGGCGCTACGACATCAGCGTGACGGTCCCGGCCCGCAGCCAACTGCGAGTCCGCACCGGAACCGCCGACATCGCCACCCAGGGCGTCCTCCGGGCCGCCTGGCTCCAGACCGGGTCGGGCGACGTACGGATCGACCGGGTCATCGAGGAGTTCCAGGTCGAGTCCGGCTCGGGCGACATCGAGGCGGACACCCTCGACGGGCGCGCCTCGATCAAGTCCGGATCCGGTGACATCCGGATCGGTACGGTCCACGACCTGCACACCAAGACCGGCTCCGGCACCGTGGAGATCGATGAGGTCGAGGGCGATGTGAGCCACTCGACCGGCGCGGGCGACTTCGCTATCCACTCGGTCAGCGCGGGGCGGATCTCGGTGAAGGGGGCCTCCTCCGACGTACGCATCGGGATCCCGAACGGCACCCCGGTGTGGACCGACGTCAACACGGTGACCGGCCGGTGCACCAGCACTGTCGAGAGCGCTGGCGCACCGGCCGCGGGTGAGCCCTACGTCGAGCTCCGCACCACCACCGTGAGCGGTGACATCACCCTCATCGGGCTCTGAGCTCGGAGGGCTACTTGTCCTCGTTCACCTTGCTGGAGCCAGGAGCGTCCGGAACCACCGGCCGGAGCAGGCCCCAGGCGATGAAGGCGCCACCGATGACGAGCAGGATGATGCCCGCCCAGAGGTTGGCGTTGGGCCCGCCGGTCTTGTCGACCTCGGGATCGCCGAACAGGCCCATCAGCAGCAGGATGACGCCGTAGATCGCGAGCAGGGACCCGATCACGTTGCGGATGTCGAAGAGCGACAGCAGCGTGCCGAGGAACCCCTTATTGGTTTCAGTTGACATCTCAGCCTCCTCAGAAGATCACGTTCAGGATGGTGACCATGACCAGCGCGACACCCGCCAGGGGCACCGGCCGCTGCCACCACGGGCGACCGGCGTCCTCCGGGTCCACCAGGTCCTCCCTCGGGGTCTCGGAGTAGACCAGACCCTTCAGGGAGCCTTCCGGCTTCGGCGCGGTCACCAGCGAGACGAGCACGCTGACGATGATGTCGACGAAGAAGGCCGCACCGGCAGCTACGAACGACGCACCCTGGCCGGAGAGCGGTAGGACACCGACGGATAGGCCACCGAGCGTGCCGTCGGCGAGGATGCCGACGAGCACCGCCGCCAGGGTGCCGGAGACGAGCCCCATCCAGCCGGCGGTCGCGGTCATACGCTTCCAGAACATACCCAGGATGAACGTCGCGAACAGCGGCGCGTTGAAGAACCCGAACAGGGTCTGCAGGTAGTCCATGATGTTGGAGAAGTTGGACGCCAGGATCGCGGTGAAGATCGCTATGGCGGTCGCCGCGACGGTCGCCCACCGGCCGAGCTTCACGTAGAAGTCATCGGGGCGGTCCTTGATGATGTACTCCTGGATGATGTCGAAGGACACCACCGTGTTGAACGCGGAGACGTTGGCTGCCATACCGGCCATGAACGCGGCCAGCAGACCGGTGATCGCCAGGCCGAGCAGACCGTTGGGCAGCACCTCCGCCATCAGGTAGAGCAGCGAGTCGTTGTACGTCACGCCCTCCCCCGAGGCACCGCCGGCGACCGACTCCCCCGCCTTCGTACGGGCGATCTCGGTGACCAGGACCGCCGCGATCATGCCGGGGAAGATGGTGATGAACGGGATGAACATCTTCGGGAAGGCGCCGATGATCGGCGTCTTCCGCGCCGCGCTGATCGAGTCAGCAGCCATCGCGCGCTGCACCTCGACGAAGTTGGTCGTCCAGTAGCCGAAGGAGAGGACGAAGCCGAGCCCGAAAACGATGCCGACGACCGAGAGGAAGTCGGAGGAGAAGCCGGTCAGGGCGGCGCCGGGCCAGGAGTTGAGCTGGTCGGCGGCGGGCGCGATGGTGTCGGGGTTGGCGGCCGCGGCCTTCTCGATCTTCGAGGTCAGGCCGTCCCAGCCGCCCACCCGGTGCAGTCCCAGGAGGGTCAGCGGGAGCAGCGCGGCGACGATCACGAAGAACTGCAGCACCTCGTTGTAGATCGCTGCCTTCAGACCACCGAGGGTGATGTAGGACAGCACGATCACCGCGGCCACGATCAGCGCCACCCACAGCGGCCAGCCGAGCAGCGCGTGCACGATCGAGCCGAGCAGGTAGAGGTTGATGCCGGCGATCAGCAGCTGCGCCAGCGCGAACGAGAGCGCGTTGACCAGGTGGGCACCGGTGCCGAAACGGCGCTTCATGAACTCGGGGACCGAGCGCACCTTCGAGCCGTAGTAGAAGGGCATCATCACGACGCCCAGGAACAGCATCGCCGGAATCGCACCGATCCAGAAGTAATGGACGGTGGGGAGACCGACCTGAGCTCCCGTTGCCGACATGCCCATGATCTCGACAGCGCCGAGGTTCGCTGAGATGAAGGCGAGACCGGTGACCCACGCGGGCAGGGACCTACCGGAGAGGAAGAAGTCCACCGAGCTCGACATGCCGCGGCTGGCCAGGAAGCCGATGCCGAGAACGAACGCGAAGTAGATGGCGATCAGGAGATAGTCGACCGCGTTGGCCTGGATCAGGGTGTCCGCGGCCAGGATGCTTGCTTGCATTCCGAGACCCTTCTATTTGATTGGGCGCACCAAACTTAACCACGCGTACGTCTCAAAACGCCGCTGGGTCACCCCTTCATCGACACGCCTTCTCGCCAGTAGCCCATGAAGGCGACCTGCTTGCGCGGCATCTCGAGCTCGTTGACCAGATGACGCCGCAGCGCGGTGACCATCCGGGACTCCCCGGCGATCCAGGCGTAGCGGCCGTCCTCGCCGTTTCCCGCACCGTTCTCGGAGCCGGCGACCTCCTCGCCGGAGGACGAGTAGTCCGGGGTCTCCCACAGGTCCGGGTCCTCGACCTCGACCGAGGTCACGTCCTCGGGCGTCGCCTCGAAGCCGAGCAGCCCACCGACGGCGGCCAGGGCCGGTCCGCCCACGGGCGCGCCCTCGCGAGGCAGCCAGCTGACCTGCAGCCCTTCAGGCGCAGAGACCTCCTGTACGTCACCAGCGACCGGCACCTCCAGGAAGGCCGATCCGGTGGCGTCCGCCGGCAGCGACTCGAGGATCGAGACGATCGCCGGGACGGCCGTCTCGTCGCCGACCAGGAGCAGCCGGGTCGCGTCACCGGGAAGCCACTCGATCCCGCCGTAGGGCTCGCCGAGCTTGGGTCCGGCGACCAGGATCTCGTCGCCCGGCTCGGCCGCGCCCGCCCAGTCGGAGCCGGGGCCGTGCGCGCCGGGGTGCAGCACGAAGTCGACGCACAGACGCTTCTCGATGCCTTCCCCCTCGATCGAGCGGATCGTGTAGGTGCGCATCCGCGGGCGCTCGTCCTCGGGGAGGGCGAGCCATTCGGTGTACCAGTCCTCGGCCGAGAGCTCGGGCAGTACGCCCGGGGTGGCCGGGAAGAGGAGCTTGATGCGCTGGTCGAGGGTCGGGCCGTCGTTGCCGAAGTCAGCCAGGTCGTCTCCGCCCAGCTCGATCCGGGCGAAGGACGGGGAGAGGCGCTCGACGGAGCGCACCGAGACGCGGGCGAGGATGGGCATGTCAGGCTCCTTGTGCGTGGGGGTGAGCGGCGGGTCGGTGGTGACGTCCGATGGGGACGACCATCGGTGTGCCCGAGACGGGGTCGACGATGACCTGGGACTCCAGGCCGAAGACCTGCTCGACGCGGTCGGCGGTGACCACCTCGGCTGGCGTGCCGGTGGCGGCGACCTTTCCGCCGCTCATCGCGATCAGGTGGTCGGCGTAGCGGGCGGCCAGGTTGAGGTCGTGGAGCACCATCACGACGGTGGTGCCTCGCGACGAGCGAAGCCCGTGAAGCAGGTCGAGCAGGTCGACCTGATGGGCGACATCGAGGAACGTCGTCGGCTCATCGAGGAGCAGCAGGTCGGTCTGCTGGGCGAGCGCCATCGCCACCCAGACCCGCTGCCGCTGACCACCGGAGAGCTCGTCGACGACGCGGTCGGCGAGGTCGAGCGTGTCGGTCAGCTCGAGCGCCTCCGCGACGGCCGCGTCGTCCTCGGGCGACCAGCGCTGCAACGCACCGCGGTGGGGCTGGCGTCCGCGGCCGACCAGGTCGACGACGGTGATGCCCTCAGGGGCGACCGGCGACTGCGGCATCAGGCCGAGCGTCTTGGCCACCGCGCGAGTGGGCTGCTTGTGAACCGCCTTGCCGTCCAGGACCACCTGCCCGGAGATGGGCCGGAGCAGCCGCGCCATCCCGCGCAGCAGGGTCGACTTCCCGCAGCCGTTGGCGCCGACGATCACCGTGGTGAGGCCGTCGGGGATCTCGAGCGAGACCCCGTCGACGACCGGCTCCGCGCCGTAGCCGAGGCTCACACTCTCCGCAGCGAGTCTCATCTGGGCCTCTTTCATGTCATCGCCTTCCAGCCCGCCCAGCGGCGAGCAACCACAACAGGAACGGCGCCCCGAACGCACCGGTGACGACGCCTACCGGGAAGGAGACGCCGGGTACCGCATAGTCGGCGATGTAGTCGCCGGCCACCATCACGATGGCGCCGACGAGCGCAGCGCCGACCAGGGTCGTACGCCCGCCGTTGAGCGCCCGCGAGATCGGTCCGGCCACGAACGCGACGAAGGCGACCGGCCCGGCCGCGGCGACGCCGAGAGCGGTGAGCAGGACGGCGAGCAGGAGCAGCAGGTCCGTACGCCGCCGGCTCACGCCCAGGCCCGTGGCCACGTCCGGGCCGAGCTGGAGGATCTGGGCGGAGCGGGCGGTCCAGACCAGCGCCGGGACGAGCACGACGAGGAAGCCGAGCAGGATCCAGATGGTCGGCCAGGTGACTCCGTTGAGCGCGCCGGTCAGCCAGCGCAGCACGAGCAGGGCGTCGAACTCGTTGGCCCGGGTGAAGAGGTAGTGGACGACCGCGGTCATCGCCGCCGCGGCGGTGACTCCGACGAGGACGAGCCGGTAGCTGCCGTCGGAGCCGGCGACGAGCCGGACCGCCACTGCGATCGCGATCGCACCCACGATCGCGGCGATGCTCAGGGCCAGCCCCTGCAGGTCGAGCACCACGATCGCGAAAACGGCCGAAGCGCTCGCGCCGAGCGAGACGCCGACGATGTCGGGGCTGGCTAGCGGGTTGCGCAGGGTGCTCTGGAAGACGGCGCCGGCGCTGCCGAACGCGACCCCGACCAGCACGCCGAGCATCGCTCTGGGCAGCTTCTCCGACATCAGCAGGAAGGTGGCGCCGGGGATCTCGGCACCGCCGAGGATCCGGAAGAAGTCGGGCACGGTGATGATGAAGTTGCCGAGCAGCACCCGGGCGACGAATGCACCGAAGAGAACCACCGCCAGGGCCGCGACCACGTAGGCATGGTGCCGTCGTGGGGCCCGCCGGGCCTTGCGTACGACGTCGACGGACCGGGTGGGTTCGACAGAAGTTGTGCTCACAGGCCGGCCATCCGTCCACGCCGAAGGAACCACACGAAGGCAGGTACGCCGACGACGGCCGTCATGATGCCGACCTGCACCTCGGTGGGCGGCAGCACCACCCGGCCGAGCGCGTCGGCGATGGCGGTGAGCGCGGCTCCGGCGGCGATGGAGAGCGGCAGCACCAGCGTGTAGCTGGGACCGACCAGGGCGCGTACCGCGTGGGGGACGACTAGGCCGACGAAGGCGACCGGACCGACCAGGGCGGTGGCGGTGCCGCTCAGCAGCACCACCGCGATCCCGACGAAGATCCGGTCCAGACCGGTGCGGCGGCCGAGTCCCTTGGCGAGGTCGTCGCCGAGCGCGAGCGCGTCCAGGACCCGGGCACCCAGCAGCGCCATCACGGCACCGATGGCGAGGAACGGAGCACAGATCGCGAGGTCACCCCAGTCGCTGCCGATGGTGCCGACCTGCCACTGCCGGAAGACCTCCAGGCCCTTGTGGTCCATCAGCAGGATGCCGCTGGTCCAGCTGGTCAGCGCCGCCGTCAGCGCCGCGCCGGCCAGCACCAGCTTGGCGGGGGTGGCTCCGTCACGGCCGATCGCGGCGACGCCGTGCACGAGGATCGCAGCCAGAGCGGAGCCGATGAAGGCGGCCCACAGCAGCGAGTCGAGGCCGGTGGCACCGACGTACACAAGTGCTACGACGACCGCGAAGGCCGCACCGGCGTTGAGGCCGAGCAGCCCCGGGTCCGCCAGCGGGTTGCGGGTGAGTCCCTGCAGGCAGGCGCCGCCGAGCGCGAGCGCGCCGCCGACGGCGAAGGCGATGGCAGTGCGGGCGATCCGGTTCTCCAGGACCGCCTGCCCGAAGCTGCCGTCATCGAAGAGCGCGGTGGGCGGGGCCCACTCGGCACCGAGCAGGACCGAGGCGACGGCCGCGAGGAGCAGCGCCGCCAGGATCAGCCCGATCCCCGGCAGCCTCCTGCCCCGGACGACCGCGGCGGCAGCTGCTGCCGGGTCGGCCGGGGCGAGAGGCGTACGTGTGGTCAACGCGGGCGTCACTCAGCCGCGGTGACGTTGACCTTCCCGCCGTCGACCGCCTCGGCGATCGAGGGAACGAGCTCGTCGATGAAGTACGGGATCGACAAGGTGCTCGCGGCGGAGAAGGTCAGGGAGAGCGGCTGGTCGGTCACGTCGAGGTAGTGGCCGTCCTTGATCGCCGGGATCTGGCTGAGCAGCTTGTCCTTCTGCAGGGCCTCGAAGCTGCCCTCGGTGTAGCCGAGGTTGATCAGCACCTCCGACTCCAGCTCGGGAGCCTTCTCCGCGGAGACGTCGGTGTAGAACTGACCCTTCGGAACGAGCTTGTCGGCGACGGGGGCCAGCTCCATGCCGAGCTGGGTGAGCATCTGCGGGCGGGCGTCGCCGGCACCGTAGAGGCCGATGGTGCCGAGCTTGGAGTTGTCCTGGACACCGGTCACCAGGTAGCTGGCACCGACGATCTGCGGGTGGTCCTCCTGGGCCTGCGCGATCGCGTCCTCGGTCTCCTTCTTGACCTCCTCGGACAGGGTGACCCGGCCGGTGGCCTTGCCGATCATCTCGAGCGAGTCCTGCCAGGAGGTCAGCCACGGGTCACCGGGGAAGGCGACGGTCGGGGCGATCTCGCTGAGCTTCTTGTAGTCCGCCTCGGAGATGCCCGAGTTGGTGGCCAGGATCAGGTCGGGCGCAGCCTTGCTGATCTCGGTGAAGGGGATGCTGGTGTCGGCGTTGTAGCGCACCGGCTGCTTGCCGCCGACCTCCTTCAGCTCCGCGTCGAACCAGTCGGTCGACTGCTGCTCGTTGCCGCCCCAGGTGATCGCCTGGGCAGCGACCGGGACGACGCCCAGCGACAGCGCCACGTCGTGGTCGGACCAGCCGATGGTGGCGACGTTGGTCGGCTCCTCGGTGATCTCGGTGCTGCCGTAGGCGTGCTCGACAGTGACGGGGAAGGCACCCGAATCAGCCTTCGAGGCAGAGTCCGCGGAGTTGTCCGCGGAGTCGGTCGCGCCTGTGCTGCACGCAGCCAGGCCGGTGGCGGCGAGCACGAGGCTCGCTGCGATGAGTACAGATCGACGGATCACGGGGGAAACCACCTCGGGTTAGGCAATGCTTAGTTAGGACAGCCTAAACACATCTGGGTTTCAAAGAGGGATCGGCCCCCGCAGTATGGACAGGTCAGGGTCTGACGAAGGCCGCCCGTTCGGCCTCGACCCGATCCCGGATCACGCAGTCGAGCGAGTGGTCGTTGATGATCCCCATCGACTGCATGAACGCGTACATCGTCGTCGGCCCGACGAACTTCCAGCCTCGCTTCTTGAGGTCCTTGGAGAGGCTGATCGAGGCGGCCGAGGTGGCCACCACCTCCGGGACCTTGAGCGGCTCGGGCTCGAATCCCCAGACGTACGCAGCCAGCGACCCGCGCTCCTCGACGAGCTCGACCGCGCGCCGGGCGTTGTTGATCGCCGCCTCGATCTTGCCGCGGTGGCGGATGATCCTCGCGTCCTGCAGTAGGCGCTCGACGTCGCCCTCGTCGAACTCGGCCACCAAGTGGTAGTCGAAGCCGGCGAAGACCTCTCGGAACGCGGGCCGCTTGTTGAGGATCGTGCGCCAGGACAGCCCGCTCTGGAAACCCTCCAGGCAGATCTTCTCGAAGAGCCGTACGTCACCGCCGGCCGGAAATCCCCACTCGGTGTCGTGGTAGTCGAGGAACTCGGGCGCCCCTCCGGCCCACGCACAACGCGTCTGGCCATCCGCGGCCAGGAACGGTGTCTCACTCATCCATCCGACCCTAGCGGCGACCACCGACAAGACCGCTCAGATCTTGGTGCGGTGGAAGCTCTGGAAGCTGCGCGAGGCGGTCGGGCCGCGCTGACCCTGGTAGCGGCTTCCGTACTTCTCGCTGCCGTAGGGGTTCTGGGCGGGCGAGGTGAGCCTGAAGAAGCAGTACTGGCCGATCTTCATGCCCGGGTAGAGCTTGATCGGCAACGTCGCGACGTTGGCCAGCTCGAGCGTCACGTGGCCCGAGAAGCCCGGGTCGACGAAGCCTGCGGTGGCGTGAGTGAGCAGCCCGAGCCGCCCGAGTGAGCTCTTGCCTTCCACGCGCGCCGCGATGTCGTCGGGCAGGCTGACGGTCTCGTACGTCGACCCGAGCACGAACTCGCCCGGGTGCAGGATGAACGGCTCATCCCCCTCGGTCTCGATCTGCCGGGTGAGCTCGGACTGGTCCACGGCCGGGTCGATCGTGGCGTACTTGTGGTTGTCGAAGACCCGGAAGAACCGGTCCAGGCGTACGTCGACGGACGACGGCTGCAGCATCGACTCGTCCCAGGGGTCGATGACGATCCTTCCGTCGTGGATCTCGGTCAGGATGTCCTTGTCGCTCAGCAGCACGAGCCAAACCTAACGCAGCCGGGCGCTTCCCACCCCTCCTGCGGCGTCCCTGGAATCTCCCCTACCTCATCCGTCACAGATTCCGCGGCAGAGTCGTACGTCCCGGGCAAACCCGATTGAATCAGGGCCATGGCACTGGATGCGCTGATCCCCGGCGGCTATCGCCGGTACGTCGCGCTGGGCGACTCGTTCACCGAGGGCGTCGGCGACACCGACGCACGTCGCCCGAACGGCGTACGCGGCTGGGCCGATCGGGTCGCCGAGGTGATGGCCGAGCGGACCCCTGAGTTCACCTACGCCAACCTCGCCGTCCGCGGCCGCGGGATCGACCGGATCGTCAAGGAGCAGGTCGGGCCCGCGATCGCGCTCGAGCCGGACGTGGTGACCATCTACGGCGGATCGGTCGACCTGATGTGGCCGCACGTCGACATCGACGCCCTGCTCGTGACCTACGAGTCGGCGATCGAGCAGCTCGTCGACAGCGGTGCGAAGGTGCTCGTCTTCACCGCGTACGGCGCGCGGGCATCGACCGTCGGGCGGCTGCTCCGCGGACGCTTCGCGGTCTACAACGAGGCCGTCCGCGAGATCGCTCAGCGGCGCGGTGCGACGCTGGTCGACTTCTGGCGGATGACCGAGTACGACGACGCGGGCTACTGGGACGGCCACGGCTTCCTGGGAGCCCCCGGCCACCAGCTGATGGCGATCAAGGTCCTCGACACCCTCGGCGTACGTCATCACCTGCCCACCCCGAAACCGCTGGTCGTCATCGAGGAACCGAGCGTCGGCGGCCCGATCCGCGAGGTCCGGCGATTGGCTGCTCGAGCACTCCCCTGGGCCGTACGCCGCATGCTCCGTGGCCCGGCCGGCGACGGGTTGTCGGCCCGCTACCCCCAGATGACGCGACTTTCCTGAACCGGTTTCACACCTGGCCGGGCGGGTGGGGTAACATCCTGGTCGCACCTGCGGACGTAGCTCAGTTGGTAGAGCGCAACCTTCCCAAGGTTGATGTCGCGAG
>JALZDD010000105.1 GCA_030862715.1 Actinomycetota bacterium
TCGAGGCCGCGACCGAGGTCACCCCGGACAAGCCGGTGATGGTCGACAAGTTCGTCGACGACGCCGTCGAGATCGACGTCGACGCCCTCTACGACGGGACCGAGCTGTTCCTGGGCGGCGTCATGGAGCACATCGAGGAGGCCGGGATCCACTCCGGTGACTCCTCCTGCGCGCTGCCGCCGATCACCCTGGGTGCCGCGGAGGTCGAGCGCATCCGCGTGGCCACACTGGCGATCGCCGAAGGCGTGGGCGTACGCGGCCTGCTCAACATCCAGTACGCCCTCGGCTCGGACGTGCTCTACGTCATCGAGGCAAACCCGCGCGCCTCCCGCACGGTCCCGTTCGTCTCCAAGGCGACCGCGACCCCGCTGGCCAAGGCCGCGGCGCGGGTGATGCTGGGCGAGTCGATCGCAGACCTGCGTACGGCCGGCGTGCTTCCGGCGACGGGCGACGGTGGGGCACTGCCGCCCAACCAGCCGATCGCGGTCAAGGAAGCGGTCATGCCGTTCAACCGGTTCCGCACCCCGGAGGGTCAGCAGGTCGACACCGTGCTCGGCCCGGAGATGAAGTCGACCGGCGAGGTGATGGGGCTCGACTCCGACTTCGGCCGCGCCTTCGCCAAGAGCCAGGCCGGCGCGTTCGGCCCGCTGCCGACCCAGGGCCGGATCTTCGTCTCGATGGCCAACCGCGACAAGCGCACCATGATCTTCCCGATCAAGGTGCTCGCCGACCACGGCTTCGAGATCTTCGCGACCGAGGGCACCGCCGAGGTGCTGCGTCGCAACGGCGTGCCCTCACGGCTGATGCGCAAGCACTCCGAGGGCACCGGGCCCGATGGTGAGAAGACCACGGTTCAGCGGATCCTCGACGGCGAGGTCGACCTGGTCATCAACACGCCCAACGGCACCTCCAACGCCAAGTCCGCCCGGATGGACGGCTACGAGATCCGCACTGCCGCGGTGATGGCGAACATCGCCTGCATCACCACGGTCCAGGGCCTCGGCGCCGCCGTGCAGGGCATCGAGGCGCTGCGGCGCGGTGAGATCGACGTACGCAGCCTGCAGGACTGGCGCGACATCGTCGGCCACCACGACGGCGGGGTGTCGTCGAAGTGAAGGCGTACCGGACCCTGTTCGACAAGGTACTGACGAAGACGGATCCGGAGCGTGCCCACCAGCAGGCTTTCGCCGCGATCCGGGCCGCCGGGCCGGCGCTGTCCAAGACACGTACGCCCGGGTCGCCGGTGCACACGATGGGGCTCACCTTCCCGAACGTGATCGGCCTAGCCGCGGGCTTCGACAAGAACGCGGTCGGGATCGACGCGCTCGGGGGGCTCGGCTTCGGGCACGTCGAGATCGGCACGGTCACCGGGGAGGGACAGCCGGGCAACCCCGCGCCCCGCCTCTTCCGGCTGCCCGCCGACCGCGCCGTGATCAACAGGATGGGCTTCAACAACGAAGGCGCCGAGGCGGTCGCCGCCCGGCTGGCGAACCGTCTGGAGCGCCGTGGCACGGCCGCCGGCGGGCCGATCCTCGGCATCAACATCGGCAAGACCAAGCTCGTGCCCGAGGACGACCAGGCGGCCGTCGAGGCCGACTACGCCAAGTCGGCGCGGCTGCTGGCTCCCTATGCCGACTACCTGGTGGTCAACGTCTCCTCGCCCAACACGCCCGGCCTGCGCAGCCTGCAGTCGGTCGAGAAGCTGCAGCCGCTGCTGGAGCATGTCCGCTCCATCGCCGACCAGGTCACCAAGCACCGGGTCCCGCTGCTGGTCAAGATCGCCCCCGACCTGGCCGACTCCGACGTCGTCGAGGTCGCCGACCTGGCCGGCGCGATCGGCCTGGACGGCATCATCGCGACGAACACCACCATCGGCCGCGAGCATCTCGCCTCGCCACCCGCCGAGATCACGGCGGCCGGTGCCGGTGGTCTCTCCGGGGCCCCGCTCAAGTCGCGCGCGCTCGACGTACTGCGGCTGCTCCGCAGCCGGGTCAGTCCCGAGATGACGCTCGTCGGTGTCGGTGGCATCGCCACCGTCGAGGACGCCCGCGAGCGCCTCGAGGCCGGGGCCGACCTGCTGCAGGGCTACACCGGGTTCATCTACGAGGGCCCGCTCTACGCCCGCCGCATCGCGAACGGAGTGGCTCGATGACCTTCGGTGCGCGCTATGCCGCAGCCCTCGCCGAGCGGGGGAGGCTCTGCGCCGGGATCGACCCGCACGCCTCGCTGCTCCACGACTGGGGTCTTGACGACGACCTCGCCGGCCTGGAGAGGTTCGCCCTGACCGCGGTCGAGGGCCTGGCTCCCTACGTCCCCGTCGTCAAGCCGCAGAGCGCCTTCTACGAGCGTTTCGGGTCGCGTGGCGTCGCAGTGCTCGAGCGGGTCATCGCGGAGTCGAAAGCCGCCGGGGCGCTGGTGCTCCTCGACATCAAGCGCGGCGACATCGGCTCCACCAGCCAGGCGTACGCCGACGCCTACCTCGATCCCGCGAGCCCGCTCGGCAGCGACGCGGTGACCGTGAGCCCCTATCTGGGCTTCGGCTCGCTGATGCCGTTCGTCGAGACGGCTGCGAAGTTCGACGCCGGGCTGTTCGTGCTCGCCCTGACCTCCAACAAGGAGGGCCCCGAGGTGCAGCACGCGACGGTCGAGGACGGCCGCAGCGTCGGCCGGGTCATGCTCGACCACCTGCGCCGGCTGAACGAGTCCGAGACCCCGCTGGGCTCCTTCGGCGCGGTCGTCGGCGCGACGATCGACGGCGCGGACGGTGCCGGGGTGGCGTACGACTTCGGGTTCAACGGTCCCATCCTGGCGCCGGGCTTCGGTGAGCAGGGCGGCACCCCGGGCGACCTCGCCCGGATCTTCGGTGCCGCCAACGCCAACGTGGTCGCCAGCACCAGCCGCGGACTGCTGCGCAAGGGCCCGGACGTGGCCGCGCTGCGCGACGAGGCCCTGAGGCTGCGAGACGAGCTCGGCTGAGA
>JALZDD010000144.1 GCA_030862715.1 Actinomycetota bacterium
TTGTCGATCCACTCCTTGGGCACGTGGTGGGGAGCGTGGGTCGCGCCCGGCGCGAAGTAGGCGAAGAACGGCCGGTCGGGCATCAGCGCCTTCTGCTGGCGGATCCAGGCGCACGCGTGGTCGGCCAGGTCCTCGGTGAGGTGATAGCCCTCCTCGGCGGTCGCGGGCGGCTCGATCGGGGTGGTGCCCTCGTAGAGCGCGGGATCCCACTGGTTGTTCTCACCACCGATGAAGCCGTAGAACGTCTCGAAGCCTCCGCCGGACGAGGGCCAGGCGTCGAAGGGCCCCATCGGCGACGACTGCCAGACCGGGACCTCGTGGCACTTCCCGAACTGTGCCGTCGAGTACCCGTTGAGCTTGAGCGTCATCGCCAGCGGCGCCTTGGTGTTGGGCCGCACCGAGCTGTTGCCGGGCGCCGACGTTGCCGTCTCGGTGATGCTGCCCATCCCGACGGAGTGGTGGTTGCGGCCGGTCAGCAGCGCCTGCCGCGTCGGCGCGCACAACGCCGTGGTGTGGAACCGGTTGTAGCGCAGGCCGTTGGCGGCCAGCCGCTCGGCGACCGGCATGGCGCAGGGCCCTCCGAACGCGCTCGACGCCCCGAAGCCGACGTCGTCCAGGAGGATGACGAGTACGTTGGGCGCGCCGTCCGGCGGCAGCAGCGGCTCGATAGGCGGGTACTTGGTTTCCGGGTCCTTGGCGTCGTACGTCGTGTGCCCCGAGGCAGGACGGTCCGGGATCGGCAACATGGTCCGGGCGTGAGTGTCGGGACGGTTCGGCATCGTGGGACTCCCATCGTTGATATCGCACGGCGAGCGTCACATGAGGCTGCACACGGATCATCACCCGTAGCGGGTGAACGTCTGCGGCCCCACCGAGGGGTGGCGCGACGCGAACCGCCCGACCCCGCCACTGGAGGGGCCGGGCAGTCGCCGGAGCGTCGGGAGCGGACTCAGGAGACGGAGAACGTGGCGACCCGGACACCCGGGCTGAGCACGAGATAGACGTCGCGCACACCCGAGACATCTGCGAGCAGCGTGTCAACGCTCACCTCGGTGTAGTCGTACTCTCCCCCGGTCGCGGCTACCGGCGCGCTTGCCAGCAGCTGCCCGGTCGGCGAGCCGAGCCGCACCTGGAGCGTGCCGGCACCTTGGGTCTCCTTCGCCACTGAGGCCGTGAACTTCGTCGGCCGGTCGAGCCCGGAGGCTGCGAACTTCACCCAGGCCTGCTGGTCTCCCGCAGAGACGGAGGTGCCACGCTCCTTGGTGGTAGGGACCAGCAGCGCGTCGTCGTAGTCGTCGAAGTTCTCGGCGTTCGTCGCGACCGCCAGGTCCCGGGGCGGGATCACCTCGCCGGCCACGCGCACGGCGGTGGTCTGCCGGATGTCCTCCGCGGAGGATCCCACCATCAGGTCGTAGGTCGACTGCTCGACCGCCCACCGTTCGCGAGTGACGTCCCAGTGCGCCAACTGGTCGGCATCGATCCGGAAGCGGACCGTGCGTGTCCGGCCCGGAGCAAGCGTCACCCGGCTGAAGTCCTCGAGCTCCTGCAGCGGGCGGGCCGTCCGGGAGGTCCGCTGGTGGCTGTAGAGCTGGACGACCTCCACGCCGGCTCGGGACCCGGTGTTCTTGACGTCCACCGTCACCGTGATCTTCCCGTTCTTGCCGACCCGCTTCGAGTCGACCCGCAGGTTGGAGTAGCGGAAGTCGGTGTAGGACAGGCCGTGCCCGAACGGATATCCCGGCTCCCCCTCGAAGTAGAGGTAGGTCTGGCCGGTCTTGACGATGTCGTAGTCGAAGACGTCCTGGGGGAGGTCTGCGTCGGAGCCGTACCACGTCTGGGTGAGGCGGCCCGAAGGGTTGCTGTCACCGAAGAGGGTGGCAGCGACCGCATTGCCCGTCTCCGAGCCGGCGTGCGTGGTCCACAGGAATGCGCCCGGGTCTTCGTCCATCGTCACCGGATAGCTGGACTCCAGGACCACGGCGGTACGGGGGTTGGCCTCCTGCACCGCGTCGATGAGGTCCTGCTGGCTACCGCCCAGCGCCATGCTGGCCCGGTCGTGGATCTCGCGTCCGTAGACGAACGGATTGCTGCCCACCACAGCCACGACGGCGTCCGCCTCGGCGGCCGCCTTCGCGGCCTCCGCAGCACCGTCGCGAAGGACCTCCCGCTCGAACCGGGCGGCCTGCTCCTTCGTGCCGGTGCCGACGGTGCCGTCCGCGGCGACGGTGACGTAGTTGCCGAGTGACCACCAGCTCTCATTGGTCTCGTAGCCGACGTACCGGAGCAGGACGGTTCCGTCAGGCTGCTCCTCGAACTCGAACTGCTGCGGGACGTACCAGCCGGTCGGGGTGGTGGCACTCGTGTTGAACGGCCCGAAGTTGCCGGTGAGGTAGCGGCCGTTGCCCGCATTCCGCAGGGTGGCCACGTCGGCCATCCACTCGTTCACGTCCCACTGGGCGGCTTCACCGGGCTCACCCTGGGTCCCGACGACCTGGTCCGTGCTGCCGGTCCCGGTGGCGCTGAGGTAGCGCCCGCTGGTCGTGTCACGCAGGGCGACCCGGTCGACGCCCTCCACGCCGGTTACGACAGCGCGATCGCCGAGGCGTTCCCGGATCCCGTCGAGCGGGGTCACTTCGTAGGGCAGTGTGCCGCCGTACCAATCGGAGAACAGCGTGTCTGCGAGCGGGCCGACGACCGCCACCTTCTTCGTCTTCTTCGGGTTGAGCGGGAGCAGGTCGTCGTCGTTACGAAGGAGCACGACCGCCTCCTCGGCAGCCTGCCTGTTGAGTCGCCGGTGGGCCGGGCTGTTGAGGACGTCCGGCGAGGTTCCGGCGTACGGGCCGCCGTCGGGGTCGAAGTGGCCGAGCCGGCAGCGGATCGTCAGCACGCGAGTGACCGCCTGGTCGACGTCCGCTTCGGTGATCAGGTCCCGAGCGAGGGCGTCCTGGAGCGTCGCGATCATCGGCTTGTTGTCGTTGTTGTCGACGACGAAGGAGTCGAGGCCCGCTTTGAGCACGTTGGCGTACGCCTCCGTCTCATCGTCGTAGAAGTGCTGGCTCTGGGTCACCGCGTGAGGCCCCCACGCGTCGCTCATGTTGTAGAGCGTCTCCTCGGTCCAGGAGCGCACGTCCTCGTTGAGGGCGCGGTCCACGTGTGTGGGGCGGCCGTTGACCTCGTTGTACGAGGCCATCACGCCGGTCGCCGCGTCGGCTTCGATGGCCGGCTTGAAGGCGGCGTACTCGTACTCGTGACGAAGCTGGGCACGGACGTTGGACGAACTGGCGCTGCGGTCGGTCTCGTTGTTGTAGGCGTAGAAGTGTTTGAGCACCGGCGCGGACTTGAGATAGGTAGGGTCGTCTCCGGAGAGGCCCTTGCCGTAGGCCGTCGCCATCTCGCTGGTGAGGGTCGGGTCCTCGGAGTAGCCCTCCTCGTTGCGGCCCCAGCGAGGGTCGCGGAGCAGGTTGACCACCGGCGCCCAGAGCTGGAGCCCCCAAAGCCTGGGGTTCAGTGTGTTGTAGGCGCGGGCCTCGTCGCCGACGGCCGAGCCGACGCGGCGCATGAGGTCGGGGTTCCACGTGCTGGCCAGGCCAACGGCCTGAGGGAAGACGGTCGCGCGATCCGCGAGCACCTGGTTCCAGCCGTTGTCGATGTCGTTGGACCAGGCGACCCCGTGCAGGGCCTCGGTGCCGGCCTTGAAGTAGGGGATGTCCAGGCGCGGGATGGCGACCTGGGACTGGTGGAGCAGTGACAGCTTCTCGTCCAGGGTCAGCCGGCCCAGCAGGTCGTCGACCCGCTGCTCGACCGGCAGCTCCGGGTTGCGGAAGGGCATGTCGTCGAGGTCCTGGCTCGCCACCATGGGGGCAGCGGCGGTGGGCGAAGGCGTGGTCATCACAGGAAGCACGACCAGGGAAGCTGCGAGAACCGCTACCAGGCACCGGCGACGGGGCGTCAGTCGACTCATCTTCTCTCCTTGCGGGGGAACGCGCCGACGCCCGGTGCGACGACACTTCGTCATCGAAGCGCTTCGACGATTCAAAGGTAGAGACCGTGATCATGTGTGTCAACGGTCACACTGACCTTCCCCCCGCAGCCTCAGCGGTCGAACGCATCTGGCACGATGACGGAGCAGGATTTCGACGAAGCGTTTCGATGAACGTTTCGATGACCCCGTTGGAATGAGGCAACCCAGGAGGAGGCGCCATGGCCACGATCGTCGACGTCGCGAAGGCGGCCGGCGTCTCGGTCAGCACCGTGTCGTACGCGTTGAGCGGTAGGCGGCCCATCTCCGCCGCGACCCGTGAGCGGATCCACGCCGCGATCGACGAGCTCGGATACCGCCCGCACGCGGGGGCGCGCTCACTCGCCAGCCGGCAGACACGGGTGATGGCGCTGGCTGCGCCGCTGCGCACCGATCTCTACGTACCGGTGATCATGCAGTTCGTTGCGGCCGTGGCCACAGCCGCGCGCGCCCATGACCACGACGTCCTGCTGCTGATGAACGACGAGGGCCCGGCTGGGCTCGAGCGGGTCGCGGGCGGGTCGATGGTCGACGCCTTCGTGGTGATGGACGTCGCCACGAACGACCCCCGGTTGTCCGTCCTGCGTCGCCTCCGCGAGCCCACCGTGCTCATCGGGCTGCCCGCCCGGGCCGACGGGCTCAGCTGTGTCGACCTCGACTGGGAGGCCACCGGCCGACTGGCGGTTCAGCAGCTGGTGGACCACGGTCACACCGCCGTCGCCCTCATTGGACCGCCACCGGCCGCCTACGAGCGGGGAACGACCTACGCGCACCGGTTCCGCACTGGCTTCGAGGTTGCTGCAGCCGAGGCCGGAATCCGCAGCCTTGCCGTTCCCTGCGAGTCGAGCCATGACGGACTCGCGGCCAGCCTTGCCCGGGTCGACACCGAACAGCCGGACACCACGGGTTTCGTGGTGCACAACGAACCTGTCGCGGGCACCCTGCTCCACGCTCTCCGGGCTTCAGGACGCGAAGTGCCGCAGGACGCGTCGGTCGTCGCGGTCGGCCCGCACGAGCTGGCCGAGGGTCCGGCGGTCAGGCTCACCTCGATCGGCATCCCGGCCGACGAGATCGGCGCACTGGCCGTGGAGATGGCGGCCGACCTCCTCGCCGGCCGGAGCCCACAGACCAGGCTCGTGGCCCCGCGCCTGGTCGAGCGCGACAGCTGCGGACCCGCGCGAGCGTGACACGGGACGCCGAACAGCCGTATCAGTCACCTGGCCCCTGGACTGGCCGAGCGCTTGGAATCGCCGTCCGTAGACGTCGCCGGAAATGGACGAAGCCCCGGATCCGAGGAACCGGGGCTTCGTCTGTGGTGGTGCGCGAGGGGGGAGTTGAACCCCCACGTCCTTTCGGACACACGGACCTGAACCGTGCGCGTCTGCCTATTCCGCCACTCGCGCGTGCAGCAGAGGAAACGTTAGCCCACGGGCGCCCGCCGACCC
>JALZDD010000183.1 GCA_030862715.1 Actinomycetota bacterium
GGCCGGTCAGCCGGTCCCCCGGCCGTTCGCCGTGGAGTTTCGCGCGCCAGAGCGCCTCGTCGGCATAGATGTTGCCGACGCCGCTGATCACGCTCTGGTTGAGCAGGATCCGCTTGATGCCGCTGGAGGAGCGGCGTACGCGGGCCACGACCGCCTCCGCGTCGAAGGCGGCCTCGAGCGGATCGGGGGCGATGTGGACGATCTCGGGCGGGAGCTCGGCTCCCCCGGGGCTGATCGAGAGGCCGCCGAACATGCGCTGGTCGACGAAACGGAGCTCGCGACCCTCCGCGGCGCCGTCGAGGCGGATGCGGACGCGCAGGTGCCGCTCGTCGGGCGACTCCGGCGGCTGGACGAGCATCTGGCCGCTCATGCCCAGATGGGCCATGAGGGCGTCACCGGAGTCCAGCGGCAGCCACAGGTACTTGCCGCGGCGGCGGGCGCCGGTGAGAACGCGGCCTCTCAGCTCCTCGGCGAAGGCCGAGGCACCGGCGAGGTGGCGGCGTACGGGCCTGGGGTGCAGGACGTCGACGGCGACGATCCTCGCGCCGAGAACGTGGCGCTCCAGGCCGGCGCGTACGACCTCGACCTCGGGGAGCTCAGGCAAGACAGTCCGTCTCAGGCGGAAGAAGAAGCGGCGGCTTGGATCTCGCCGTAGGCCGTCTCCGCGGCGGCCTGCTCGGCCTCCTTCTTGGAGCGGCCGACGCCGTTGCCGTAGAGCTGCTCGCCGACCCGGACCTTCGCGGTGAAGGTCTTCATGTGGTCGGGGCCCTCGTCGGTGATGACGTATTCGGGCACACCGAGGGCACGCTCGGCGGCGAGCTCCTGCAGGGAGGTCTTCCAGTCGAGCCCGGCACCGAGGTCGGAGGCCGCCTCGATGAGGGGGTCGAAGAGTCGGTGGACGAGGACCGTGGAGACCTCGATGCCACCGGAGAGGTGGACCGCTCCGATCACCGCTTCCACGGTGTCGGAGACGATCGACGCCTTCTCGCGCCCACCGGTTGCCTCCTCGCCACGGCCCAGCTTGATGTGCTGGCCGAGGCCGATGGCCTGACCGACCTCGGCCAGGGCGCGGGCGTTCACAACTGCCGCCCGCAGCTTGGCCAGCTTGCCCTCGGGCAGGTCGGGGTGGATGCGGTAGAGGGTCTCGGTGACAACGACGCCGAGCACCGAGTCGCCCAGGAACTCCAGGCGCTCGTTGGTGGGCAGGCCACCGTTCTCGTAGGCGTAGGACCGATGGGTCAGCGAACGCTCAAGCAGCTCGGGGTCCAGGATCGGATCCCCGAGCGCTTTGCGAAGCTCGGCGTAGTTGGTCAGGAGACTAACCGCGTGTCAGATCAGAGGACCTGGCGACGCTCGGCGCGAGCGCCGTACTGGCCGCACTCGCCGCACGCACGGTGCGGGATGTGCTTGGCGCCGCAGGCGGGGTTCGCGCACGTCACCAGGGTCGGCGCAACGGCCTTCCAGGCCGAGCGGCGGTGGCGGGTGTTGCTGCGCGACATCTTCCGCTTCGGGACAGCCACTGTTTTCTCCTCTTATTCGGCCGGTCGGATCTCGACCGGCTACTGAAGCCTAGTTACTGGCGAACTCTAGTTGCTGGGCTCATCTTTCAGCGAAGCCAGCCCCGCCCAGCGCGGGTCGACCTTGTCGCCGTGGTTGTGCCCGGGATCGTCCGCGAGCCGCGCCCCACACTCGGGGCACAGTCCCGGACAGTCGTCCTGGCACATCGGCTGGAACGGCAGTGCGAGCACCACCGCATCCCTGAGCACCGGCTCGAGGTCGATCAGGTCGCCCTCGGTCCGGCTGGTCTCGTCGTCCTCATCAGGGGCCTGGCCGTCACGAGAGTCGTTGTAGACGTACAGCTCCTGGATGTCGACCTCGGCTTCGTCCTCGATCGGCTCCAGGCACCGCACGCACTCGCCCTCGAGAACGGCAAAAGCCGTCCCCGTGACCAGCACACCCTCCATGACCGCCTCGAGCCGCAGGTCGAACTCGACCGGCGAACCCTCAGGGACAGAGAGGACTTCGATACCAAGATCCGCCGGCGCCGGCACCGTCAGCTCCACGTGACGCTCGGACCCCGGGCGGCGGCCGAGCTCGCGTGTATCGAGCACGAGCGGCGCTCTCGGGTCCAGGGCAGTCATGTTTCACTTCCGGATGAGGGCACGACAGATCAGATGAGATCTTACCGGGACCGGCCGACGGCGACCAAAAGGACGGTCACCACACCGATCACGCACGCCACACCGGCGACGCCCGCCGCGACCCACGCCGCCGACTGGAAGACCGGCGCGGTGGCCAAGTTGCCGCCGCCTGGGTTCGGCGGGGCGATGTGGGCGGCGAAGACCGCGAACGCCGCCGCGGCCCAGACCGCGACCGCCGGCCCCGCCAGACGCGGGGTGGCGGCGAGCCCGAGCGCGGTGAGCAGGCTGGTCACGACGGTGAGCGGGATGAGATAGCGCCAGTACGCTCCCCCGCCACCGGCCGCGTAGTTGAGCTGGATCCCGACGATGACCGCGGTCAGGGCGAGCAGCAGCAGCGCCGTCGCCACCCGGACGGGCTCGCGCCGCGACCGCGAGAACACGCGGAGGCCGACCACCAGGCCGAGCACGAGGGGAGCGAGGGTGAGTACGGCGCCGATGGTGACGTGCTGCTGGAGAGCCGGCGGGATCAGGAGCTGGCCCCAGATGTCCGGGTCGGTGGCGACGTCGAGCACGGGGCGCACCTCCCGTTCATGGAGAGGGCTGCCGGGCTTGCCGACGAGGTCGGTCTGCATGCCGGACCAGTTGCCGGTGGCGCGGAAGTTGCGGACGTAGAACCACGCGTTGACGGCGACGGCGAGGAGGACCGCGACGCCCAGGCGCAAGATTCCCGCCCAGTCGCGGCGCGGACCGAACAGCCAGACCAGGCCGAGGGTCGTCGCGCACAGGCCGATGAAGACGACCCCCGGGAGCCGGGTGCCGAGGGCTGCTGCGGCGTACAGGCCGAAGAGCACCAGCCCGCGGGGCCGGGGGCCGTTGCGGAGCAGCCAGACCGTCTGGCCGACCAGGAGGGTGGCCCACAGCACGAAAAGGTTGTCGTTGAAGACGACGCCGCCGAGCCTGGTCAGGGCCGGGCTGAGCGCGGTGACCAGGCCGGCCGCGATCGACACCTCGGGGCGGCTGGGGACGATCTGGCGCGTCGTCCACATCACCGCGGCCACGACCAGACAGGTGATCACGAGGGCGATGCCGCGCGCCGCCATCCCGGCTGCGAGCAGGTGGCCGGCGTCGGTGAGCGGTCCGACCACGGGTGCCAGCAGCAGGTAGAAGAGCGGTGGATGCTGGCCGGTCCAGTCGAACGGCAGCGTGTAGCCCCAGATCTGCGGCATCCGCATCGGGTCGCCGATGCTGATCAGGGTGCCGTGCCAGAGCTGGTAGGCGTGGTCGACATGGGCCACCTCGTCCTTGCTGCCGTAGAGCGGCGACGAGAGCGCATAGCCGGCGCACACGCCGGCACAGGTGATGAGGTTGGCGATCAGGCCGGCGGTCCAGAGCTGGGGTGCGGTGGGCCGTGCGGTGGGCACAGAGGTCTCCCGAGTGGTTCGTTGGCTGGTGAGGGCAGGTCGCCGGCGCGACGAGTCAGGAAGGCGGCGACCAGGGCGACGACGACATCGACCAGGACGGCGATGCCGCGGGCCAGCAGAGCGACAAGAAGCGCCAACCCCGGCGAGAGGACGCCGGAGAGGGCGACCACCAGGACCGCCTCGCGCAGCCCGGCGCCGGCCGGGAGCCCGATCGCGGCCATGCCCAGGCTGAACCCGAGCGCGTAGCCGCCGACGCTGGCCAGCAACGAGGGCAGCGGATCACCGCCCAGGCCGACCACGACCACCCAGATCTGGAGGCCGAGCAAGAGCCAGACCACGCCCTGCAGCGCGAGCGCCGTGCCGATCCCCCGCCAGGTCGGCAGCACCTCGAGCGGCTCGCGTCGCAGCAGCCGCAGCCCGGTGTCGACCACCTTCGCGAAGACCGGCGGATGCAGCGCCACCAGGATCAGCGGCAGGATCAGGACCGCCCACCAGTAGCGCGCGAACGTCTCCTGGCCGAGGAACGGCATCAGCAGCACCGACACCATCACCCCGGCGCCGACGGCGATCGCCAGCACGAGGACGCCCTGGGTCAGGGACGTACGCCGCGGCACCCGCTCGGCGCGGGCGAGCTCCATCTGCCCGACGATCGTCCACACCGAGCCGGGCAGGTACTTCCCCAGCTGGCTGACGTAGAAGATCCTGGCCGCGGGCACCAGCGGCAGCGGCGAGCCGAGATCGGCCAGCACCACCCGCCACATCAGCAGCGCGACGCCCTGGGCGAGCACGGTCAGCCCGAAGGCGACCCCGAGCACCCACAGCGGCAGCTCCTCGAAGCCCCGTACGAGCGCGTTCCAGTTGCGGTGGACCGCGTACGCCGCCACCAGGACGACGATCGTGACGACCACCGCCCTGAGCGGCACCGCCTTCGTCCAACCTCGGCCCACGGGGTCCTCCTTGGCAGCACTTTTCGGGTGCCGACATCTCAGATGCGGGGTGTGCTGCTCGAACTTTCCTTGACCTCGACCCTAACGTTGAGGTGATGCACATCGTCGCCTTCGGCACCTACGACGTGGCCTCCCATCCGCGGGTCGCGGTACTCATCGAGGGCTTACGCGCCTGTGGCGCGGAGGTCACCGAGGTCAACCGGCCGCTCGGCCTGGACACCGCGGCGAGGGTGGCGATCCTGCGACAACCGTGGCGGCTGCCGCTGCTCGTGCTGCGCCTGCTGACCTGCTGGAGCGGGCTGGTCGCCGAGTCGCTGCGTCGCCGTCGGCGCGCGCGTCCCGACGCCGTCCTGGTCGGCTATCTCGGCCACTTCGACGTACATCTGGCGCGTCTCCTCCACCCGCGTTCGACCATCCTGCTCGATCACATGGTCTCGGCGGCCGGGGTCGCCACCAACCGGCGCCTGGCCGGCTCGGGCGGGTTGAAGCTGCGCCTGATGAAGGCGATCGACGCGATGGCGCTGAAGCAGGCCGACGTGGTCATCGTGGACACGGTCGAGCAGCAGGACGGACTGCCCGAGGACGTACGCCGGCACTCGGTCGTGTGCCCGGTGGGTGCCACCACGGAGTGGTTCGACGCGGGCGCCAAGGCGCTCGAGCGGCCGACCGAGGAGCCGCTGAAGGCCGTCTTCGTCGGCCTCTTCTCCCCCACCCACGGCGCGCCGGTGATCGCCGACGCCCTCGACATCCTCGCCGACGACGAGCGGATCGAGGTGACGATGGTGGGCCAGGGCCAGCAGTACGAGGAGGCCCGGCGCCTCGCGGCGAGCAACCCCCGCGTCTCCTGGGTCGACTGGGTCGACGCCGAGGACCTGCCCGACTTCGTGGCCGGGTTCGACGTGAGCCTCGGCATCTTCGGCACCGTCCCGCAGGCACGCCGGGTGGTGCCCAACAAGGCCTTCCAGGGCGCTGCCGCCGGCGCCGTGGTCGTCACCTCCGACACCGCGCCCCAGCGACGGATGCTGGAGAGTGCGGCCATGCTCGTCTCCCCCGGAAGCCCGGAGGAGCTCGCCTCGGCCCTGACCAAGCTCGCCGACGACCCGGACGAGGCCCAGCGCCTGCGCGAGGCCGCCTACGAGCAGGCGCGGGAGCACTACACCCCGCAGGCCGTCGCCTCCCCCATCCTCGAATGCCTTACGTGAACCCAACCCGACCCAGGAACCCGATGTCGCTCACCGCCACCGACCGCCCGCTGCCTCCGCTCGCACCCCGCGCCTGGCTCCGCTACGACGTCGTCAGCCGGATCGTCGACCGGCTGGCTCCGACGACGGCGCTGGAGATCGGCTGCGGCCAAGGGGCCTTCGGCGCCCGCCTGGCCATGCGCGCCGACTACCTCGGGGTCGAGCCCGACGCGGACTCGTTCGCGGTGGCGTACGAGCGGATCACGTGCGTGGGCGGCACGGTGCTCAACGCGATGTCCTCCGAGCTGGAGTCGGGGCGGACCTACGACATGGTCTGCGCCTTCGAGGTGCTCGAGCACATCGAGGACGACAAGGGCGCGCTGGCCGAGTGGGTCACCCATATCCGACCCGGCGGCCACCTGGTGCTCTCGGTGCCGGCCTTCCAGGAGCGGTTCGGGCCTATGGACCGGCATGCCGGGCACTTCCGTCGCTACGGCCCCGAGGAGCTGACCAACCGGCTCGAGGAGGCCGGTCTGGGCGAGGTCGACATCACCGTCTACGGCTGGCCGCTCGGCTACGCCCTGGAGGCGGTCCGCAACCGGATCGACGCCAGGAAGCTGGAGAAGGTGGGCGACCTCACACCCGAGGAGCTCACCCGGGCGACCGGGCGTACGTTCCAGCCCAGCGGCCAGCTCAAGGGCGCTGCCATCGCCCTCGCGACCAGCCCGTTCATGGCTCTGCAGCGGCTACGGCCCGACACCGGCACCGGGCTGGTGGCCGTCGCGACCAAGCGCGACTGACCCGCCGGCAGGAACGACCGAAAGACAACTTGAACGACCTACCGCGCGCGCTACCGGCGCCCGTTCCCGACTACTCATAGATTTCCGGCTTGTGATCCCATCCGATCGGTGGCGCTCAGGCGTCGTCCTGGCACTTCTCGCCCTCTTCGTCGCGGTGACCTTCGGCCCCGCGCTCGTGGGTCAGGGGATGCTGCTGGACACCGGATGGCTGCACGCGATGATGCCGTACGCCGCCGACGGCCCGATCCCACAAGGGACGCTGTGGTGTCGCGGCGACACCTGGGACTACTACCTGCCCGGCGTCGAGAACATCGTCGAAGGCGCGCGCCACGGCAACTGGCAGACCTGGGCGCCCTACGAGGTGGGTGGCACGCCGCTGGCCTCGCTGCCGAACCACGCCGTGCTGAGCCCGGTCTCGTGGCCCTACTGGGTGATGCCTCCATGGCTGGCGCCCGCGTGGGTGAAGCTGACCGAGCTGGTCCTGGTGCTGGCCGGGATGGTGCTGTTCCTCGGCCGGATCGGGGTGCGGCGCAGCATCGCGCTGGTCGCCGGGCTGGTCTTCTTCACCTCCGGGTTCATGATGATGTGGACCAACTGGCCGCACACCAAGGTCGCCTGCCTGGTGCCGCTGCTGCTGTGGGCGCTGGACCGTGCGGTGCAGGAGCGCGGCGCGCGCGACCTGGCCGCCGTCGGCCTGGTCGTCGCCGCGATGCTGCTCGGCGGGTTCCCTGCGGTGACGATGTTCGCGCTGACCCTGGGCGCGATCTACGTGCTCGTCCGCGCGCTCGCGCTGAGGGACGTGCGGCGTACGCTCGTCGCGGGCGGCATCGCCGCCGGCGGAGTCGGGCTCGGGGTCGCGCTCTCCGCGGTCCAGCTGCTCCCCTTCGCGCTCAACATGAGCGCTCTCGGGCTCGAGGAGCGGGTCCCCAACCAGGTCAAGCCCGCCAGTCTCGTGCTGACCACCGTCGCCCCCGACGTCTACGGCACCTGTGTCGACGGGCTCTGGTCCGGCGAGGACAACCCGATCGAGTCGATCTCGTTCATCGGCGTCGCGGCGCTGATCCTGGTCCTGTGCGCCCTGATCGTCAGGCTCCCCGGCGGACGCCGCCCGTCGACGCCTGCCCTGCTCGCGGTCGTTCTGGCCGCGGTCGTCTGGCTCCTGTGGATCGGTGGGCTGCCGCTCGAGCTGCTCCAGAAGCTGCCCGGCTACAGCTCCAACAGCTTCGGGCGGGCGAACTCGATCTTCGGGTTCCTGTGTGCGGTCCTGGCCGGGATCGGGCTGGAGCGCCTCGTCCAGCGGGCCGAAGCGTCGCGGTCTCCTGAGGAGGAGGGTCGGTCCTGGCGTCCGCGTCTGGTGGTGTCGCTGGTCGTGCTGCTGGCGGCCGCCGGGGCGGCTGCGTACTTCCTGTATGCGGCGTACGCCTTCATCGACGGCGCCCCACGGCCGATCCCGGACGTCGCCGCGAAGCTGCGGGTGCCCGCGCTGCTGGGCGTGGTCTCGGTCCTCGCCGTGACTGCGACGCTGCTGCTGCGGGGCCGGCTGCGGCTGCTGGGCCCGCTGGTGCTCGTGCTGGCCGTGCTCGCGCAGAGCACGATGTTCGCGCGTGAGGTGCTACCGCTCACCGACCGTGACGAGTTCTACCCGGTCACGCCTGCCCACGAGTTCCTGAAGGAGAACCTGGGTGAGGAGCGCTACGGCGCCTCGAGCTGGGAGCACACGGGCGTCGCAGACCACTACCGGCTGCGTACGCCGACCGGCCATGAGTTCACCTCGCCGGAGTGGAAGGCGCTGATCGCAGCGGTCAGCCCTGATGCCCAGCTGTCCCCGACCTACAGCGACTTCCCCGCCAACATCCCCACGCCGGGGCGTCAGCCGGTGCTCGACCAGCTCTCGGTCCGCTACTGGGTGACCCAGCCGATGGAGGTCATCGGCGCCGCCGAGCCGACACCCGTGCCGGCCGCGCAGCGGCAGCTGCTGACCGTGATGCCCGGCCAGCAGGCGACGTGCCAGGTCCCGAAGGGCAACCTGCGCGGGATCGAGGTCACCGTGCCGAATGGCCTGAAGCCGCGTGCGCAGACGCCGACGGTCGTCCGGGTGAGCGTCGGGGCCGGCGCCGAGAAGGTCACCTCCGAGCGGGCCATCGCCGTGAACCGGCCACTCAAGCGCGGCGAGAAGCTGCGCGTCGCGATCCCCGACCACCGCTTCACCTCCGGTCCGGTGCCGGTCACCGTCTCGTTCGAGGGGAAGCGGAAGCCTGTCGATCTGGCCGGCCGCACCGACGGGTCCGCGGTCTGCACGGCGGTCCGGCCGGAGAAGGGCGACGGCCTCCGGGTGGTGCACGCCTCGGCCGGTGCGGTCGTCTACGAGCGCGCGAGCGCGCTGCCCCGGATCCGCTGGGCCGGCACCAGCGAGGTCGTGACGGACGGGCCCACGCGAGTGCGACGGCTGACCGAGGGCGTCGCCCCGGGCACGGTTCTCCTCGACGACGACTCGACGCCGGACGCGTCCGGCTCGACCGCCCGGGTCGACGTACGCCGCGACGAGGCCGAGACGATCTCGGCCGAGGTCACCGCGGATGGAGACGGCTACCTGGTCGTCGCCGACTCGATCGCCCGCCCGGGCTGGTCGGCGACGGTCGACGGCCGACCGGTGGACCTGGTCGCCGGCAACCACGCCTTCGCCGCCGTGCCCGTCCCCGCCGGAACCCACACGGTCACGCTGCGCTACGAGGCCCCGGGGCTGCGTACGGGTGCTGTGGTCTCGCTCCTGGGCGCCCTGGTTACGCTGGGTCTGCTGGTCGTTCCTCGGGCGCTGGCTCGACGCCGTGGCAGACGCCGCGTGGACCTCTCTTGAACACCAGGTTTCCCTAGCACATACGCCGGATGACACCAGCGAGGGGGCGTGGGGCCGCGGAATCCACGCGGTAATGTGGCGGCTCAGAAGCCCCTCATCTGCCCGAATCCCGTGTTCGGTCCCACTACTTGCCCTGAGGTCCCTGTGAAGCTTGTCGTTCAAGTCCCCTGCCTCAACGAGGAGGAGACGCTCCCGTCCGTGCTGGAGTCGATTCCGAAGCAGATCCCCGGAATCGACGAGATCGTGATCCTGATCGTCGACGACGGGTGCACCGACCGGACGGTCGAGGTGGCCAAGGAGCACGGCGTGCGCGAGTTCGTGCACCACTCCCGCAACCAGGGTCTCGGCCGGAGCTTCCACGACGGTGTGGTCCGCGCGCTCGAGCTGGGCGCCGACATCGTGGTCAACACCGACGGCGACAACCAGTACCCACAGGACCGCATCACCGACCTGGTTCAGCCGATCATCCACGGCCAGGCCGACATCGTCATCGGCGACCGGCAGGTCGACCAGATCGAGCACTTCTCCGGGCTGAAGAAGAAGCTGCAGAAGGTCGGCTCCAAGGTGGTCAACATGGCCGCCGAGACCGACCTGCCCGACGCGGCCAGCGGCTTCCGCGCCTACTCGCGCGAGTCGCTGATGCTCCTCAACACCGTGACCCGCTTCTCCTACTGCATGGAGACGATCATCCAGGCGGGCAACAAGCGGATGAAGATCGCCTCGGTGCCGATCGAGACCAACGCCAAGACGCGCGAGTCGCGACTGTTCAAGTCGATGCCGGAGCACATCATGAAGTCGGGCGCGGCGATCGTGCGCTCTTACATGATGTACAAGCCGTACGCCATCTTCGTCTGGCTCACCGCCTTCTTCTTCGTCCTCGGGGCGATCCCGTTCTTCCGCTATCTCGTGCTGTGGCTGAGCGGCGACAACGGCAACCACATCCAGTCGCTGCTGCTCGGCGGCGTGCTGATCAACCTGGCCTTCATGTCGGCGATGCTCGGCGTGATCTCCGACTTGATCCGCACCAACCGGGTGCTCATCGAGGACGACCTCGAGCACACCAAGAAGGCTCGCTTCGGCAAGTCCGGCACCGAGATGCTCCGCGACCAGACCTCGGTCGCCGAGTTCGACCTGCCGCACACCCAGGCCCGCGCGAGCAAGTCATCTGCCCAGTCCGGCGAGACGTGGACGACCAGCCTGTGACAACGACGCACTCCGACCCGGTCTCCGCAACGGAGACCGGGTCGTCGGCTACGCCCAGCCGGAAGAAGCGGCTGCTGAAGATCGCGCTCGCCCTCGTCGTCGTGCTCGGCGGCGCCTACCTGGTCTGGCGCCAGCGCGCCGACCTGGCCACCGCGGTCCAGGAGCTGAGCCTCGGCCGCGTCGCGATCGCCGGGGTCCTGGCGATCGTCGGCACCATGCTGATCGGCCAGATCTGGGTCGCCCTCCTGCACGGCATGGGCATCCGGCCGTCGCTGCGCGACTCCCACTCCGTCTTCTACGTCTCCCAGCTGGGCAAGTACCTGCCCGGGTCGGTGTGGCCGGTCGTCGCTCAGATGCAGTTCGGGCTGCGCTGGGGCGTCGCCCGCCGGACGATGCTCGGCGCCAACATCCTCTTCATGGGTGTCGTCGTCGCCAGCGGCATCGGCGTCGGCGCGCTCCTGCTCCCCTGGTCCTCGTCCGAGGGTCTCGACCGCTACTGGTGGCTGCTGCTCCTGCTGGTCCCGCTGGCCGTCTGCCTGCATCCGCGCGTCGTCCCGGGCATGCTCGACTGGCTCTTCGCCCGGCTCGGCCGGGAACCTCTCGGCGTACGCCTGACCGCGCGGGGGCTCTTCACCGCCATCGGCTGGGCGGTGCTCGCCTGGGTCGCCTTCGGCCTCCACCTAGCGGTGATGATGCAGTCGTACGCCTCGATCGGGCTGCTCGAGGTCGCGGCCGCGACCGGTGGGATGGCCCTGGCCTGGGCCGCGGGGATCGCGTTCATCCCCGCCCCTGCCGGCGCCGGGATCCGCGAGGCGCTGCTCGCCCTCACCCTCGGCCCGATCATCGGGGTGCCCGAGGCGCTCACCGTCGCGCTCGCCTCGCGCGTCCTCCTGCTTCTTGCCGATGTGGTGCTGGCTGGTCTGGGAGCGATTGTCGGGCGGCGTACGTCCTAACCGGTCCGGCCGCGAGGCAGACAGCGAGCACACCGCACACCATGCCCGCGGCGACCACGAGCTCGGCGCCACGCGACTCGGAGTTCGGCAGGCGGCCGACGTACGTCACCGAGTCGACGAACCAGCCGAAGATCAGCAGGGCATAGCCGCCCAGCGCGAGCGTGATGGCGGCTGCCGCCAGGTCGGCCCGAGAATCGCGCCGGCCGAGTGGGATCAGGTCGACGAGGGTCATCACGCCGACGGCGAGCGCCGTGGCCAGCAGCGGCATGAGCGGCATCAGATAGCGGTCGTTGGGGTTCCCTCCACCCGCGACGAACCCGACCAGGTTTGCCACGATGATGGCCGCGTGGACCGTGAGCAGCAGCCACCCGGCGCGTTGGGTGGGAAGGGACGCCGGCCCGGTGGCCCTGCGACGGACGAACAGCACGAGAAGGCCGATCACCGCGGCGACGGCCAGCACGTCGGCCGCCGCCGCGTACCCCTCGGCCAGCACCGGTGCCCACAGGCGCTCGTACCAGTCCACCCAGAGCGACCCGTCGGTCAGGATCTGCCACGCGGTCCCGTTCGGCTCCCGGTCGAACTTGTCCAACAGCGCATCCGAGGCGGTCGGGTCGCCGTAGAGAACGATGTTGCGGACGTAGAACCAGCCGGTGGCGAACGCCGGAACACCGGTGGCCACGGCCGAGGCCGCCAGGGCCCGGATCATCCCGCGCCGGGAGTGGTCCCTCAGGAGCAGAGCCACCGCGATGGCCGCGCCGCACAGGACGACGGTCAGAACCCCCGGCGCCTTGGCCCCCGCCGCGGCGGTCCCGGCCAGCGTGACCAGCGTCAGGCGCCCCGGGGACAGGCCGCGGTTCAGGATCCGGATCGTGGCCAGCAGGGTCAGCGACGACGCCGCGACCGCGACCCCGTCGTTGGCGATGTGACCGCCGGCGGTCACCAGCACGGCACACGAGGCGCTGATCCCGGTGGCCAGGAACGCGACCGCCGCCCTGCGGGTCACCTCGAAGGCGATCAGGCCCACCAGCAGTACGCACAGCGCGGAGCCGACGGCATTGATGAGCCGCATCCCGACGATCATCACCTGCGGTGCGTCGAGCGCGTCGGCCGCGGCCACGAACGGCAGCGACATCAGGTAGTAGAGCGGAGGGTGGTTGGCGGTCCAGATGTGCCGGTGCGGCTCGTCCACCATTGTCTCCAGGCCCTCGACGACCCGGGGATACCGGCGGGCATCCGTCGTCACGGGTGTGTCGATCGTCGGCAGCCGCCCGGAGGCCAGCTCCACCGCGTAGCCGGCGTTCGGCCCCTCGTCGCGGGTCTGGTACTGGAGCGACCGGGTCAGCGCGACGTAGCTGCTCAGGCTCAGCGCGAAGAACGCCACCAGCACCATCGCCGCCAGCAGCCGCTTCTGGAGTCGCACCTCGGCGCGGTCCTCGCGGGGAGAGCGGAGCATTCACGACCTTCGGATGAGCTTGCGGGCTGACGGCGAGCCTATGTCAGGTTCTCCCGTGCTCTCGTGCTCTGGCCGCGTGTCCTTTGAGGTGGCTCTTGTCTTCGGTCGTACGTGCCCTGACGACTAAGGCAGCCTGCTGGAGGTTCTGGTGCCATCGGGCCGGACCGTGACAGCCCGCTTCTCGAACGGCTCGAGCGAGCGGTGCGCCCAGATGCGGAAGCGCCGATGGTCTTCCGCGATCACGACCTCGGCGCAGGGCTCGTAGTCCTTCTCGATCGCGGTCTCCACCCAGCCGCCGCGGGCCATCGCGGTCGTCTGCAGCACCACCGGGACCTCGCCGCTGGCCATCATCGCCGTCAACTGCTTCTCGTTGCGACCGAAGTCGTAGTGGAACAGGTAGAACGGCGTCGGGTTCTCGACATCGAGGGTGTCATACAGCGACAGCTGGTTGCCCAACACGAAAGCGGTACGGCCTCCCTTCAAACACCGGGTCATCTCGGGTCGTATCGCGTCTCCCCAGACCTCGGCGGCCTCGAGCTGGCGACTGTCCCGGCTCAGGTCGTCGATGTGTTCGACGGCTGAGGCCAGGGGAACCACCCCCAGGACGAGGCAGGCACCCGCGGAGACGGCGACCAGCCTCGCCCGCAGCCTCGTGCCGATCATGATGACGCTGACCACGAGCACGAGGATCACCGGACCGATCAGGCTGTGGGCGCCGAACCCGAACGCAAGAGCTGCACCCACCCACGCCGCCCCCGTCGCGAACCCCACAAGCGCGGTCACTGTCTGCCAAGGGGACATGGATCTCGGCCGAGGCAACGAGATCTGGTCCCTGCGGTCGTACGCGTCGCAGAGGACGAAGATCAGCGCAGCGAACACCAGAGCACTCACGGTCTCGGCGTGCCCGGGCCCGGGCCGCCGGATGGGGACGGTCGCGAGAAGAAGAGCGCACAACGCGAGGAACCGCGTCGGGTCGCTAGCCAGACGCCAGATGACCGGCACGAACATCAGCAGCAGGAGGAAAGGATAGACAGCGACGATCTCGTAGCCCTCCCCGTCGGACGGCACGTCGAAGAATGGCCAGCCGAAGTGGTTCGGGAACTGCTGGGCCTGACCGAAGACGACCTGGCGGTTGAGCTCGGCGAGGCTCATTCCGTAGCCGATCCGATAGAACAGCACCTCGGACACGATTCCGGCCAGGAGCCCGGCGGCGAGGGCGACACATCGCGTCAGCCTCTCCCGCACCGCTGCCTTGTCCCGCCCGATGAGCTCGTACAGTCCCGCCGCACCGGTCAGCAGGATCGCCAGCTCGACGTGCTGCCAGAAGAGTGCCGCCGGCACCAGCACCCGCACGACCAGCGACCAGCGTCCGGAGTCGAGCCGACCGCCGGGCAGGAGGATGAACGCGAAGACGACGGGGAGGACGTACTTCACCTGAGCGGGCGACGCGAGCGTCAGGACGGCCAGCGCCATTGCGGCCATCGCAGCCGGATGTACGCGTCTGCGCAGCCCCATCGCGGCCACCAGGATGGCAGCCAGGGTCACGCCGAAGAAGCGGCCCAGGAAGAACTCCCACCACAGAGGATCGCCACCGGCCAGGCGATAGACCAGGCTGTTCACCCACCACGAACCGGCGTTCCAGCCGTGCTGGAAGTCGACCAGCGGGACCGCACCCTCGGCCGTGAGCTTGCCGAGGTAGTACTGCGCTCCCCTGTCCCCGGTCAACGGCTCCAGCTGCACGGTGAGGGTGTAGGCGGCATGTACGACGGCGACGACGACGATCACCGCGAAGGTCGCCCATCTGACCAGGCCGATGGGTTCACGGCCTTGGCGCGCGTGCGCGGGGATCGCCGTCGTCGCCGCCGCATCGAGCATGCTCTGAAAGTACGCGCTGCCGCGGGCTCCCGTGGGCCGAACGCTGCGACCCGGCCTGAGTCAGTCCTTCGGAGTCGGGATCGTCTCGCCCTGACGGACGGTGAGATCGCGCTGGGCGATCTCACCGCGGGACCTGTGGGTCCAGATCGTGACCGTGGTGGCCTGCTTCTCGATCCTGACGACCGAGCAGGGGACGTAGTTTGCGCGGATCGCGTCGGTGAGCCACGGCTGCGGAGTGTGCAGTGGCATCGTCTCGATGATGACCGGGATCGAGCCGTCCTCGAGCTGGGGCACCAGCACGTCCTCGTACTGCGCGAAGTCGTAGTGGAACAGGTAGTAGGGGGTCGGATTGGTGATCGCCAGCGCGTCGTAGAGCTCGAGATAGTTGGGCATCACCAGCGCCTCGCGGACGCCGCCGCTGCAGCGTTCGTACTCCGGGCCCGCCCAGCGGGCGATCGAGTCGCTCACCGCGAAGGACTTCGCGTCGCGGCGCATGTCGTCGAGGTGATCGACGGCGGCAAGAGCGGGAACGTCGCCCAGCACGACCAGCGCGCCGGCGGAGACCACCGCGGTGGCCCGTCCTAGGCACGCGGCACCGAGGGTCGCTCCGGCGATCGTCAGCGCCACCAGGAGAATCGCGCCGAGCATGCTCTGCAGGCCGAAGCCGATCCAGAGGGTCGCGGCTGCCCAGGCGGCGCCGAGCGCGGCGAGAGATAGTGCGATGACGGACCGTGTTGGTTTCGACTCGGTCAGCGGGGTGCGGCGCTCGTAGAGCTCGGCGACCGCCAGGACGACGGCGAGGAGGACGAGGGCGGAGACGGTGGTGGTGTGGGGGTTGTCGACGCGCCGGATCGGGACGACGACGAGGACCAGTCCAGCCAGCGCGATCAGGCGGGTGGAGTCCGAGATCCGCTGCCACACCAGCGGCACGAACGGAATCAGCAGAGCGAACGGGTAGAGCGCGAGGATGAAGAAGCGCCCCGACTCGGTCGGCAGGTCGAAGAAGTTCCAGACGGCGTACTGCGAACCCTCGTGCGTCTCGGTCTGCCCGAGGATCACCTGCCGGTTGAAGT
>JALZDD010000199.1 GCA_030862715.1 Actinomycetota bacterium
CCACGTCAACCCCGAGCGTCCCTGGCCCTCGCTGGACGCGCTGCGCCAGGTCAGCGCCGAGGCCGGCTTCCAGCTGCGGCCGCGGCTGACCGTCCACCCGGAGTACGTCAACGGCACCCTGCGCGACGGGCAGGCGTGGATCGACCCGCGCGTCCTCTCCCATGTCGAGGCCCTCGCCGACGAGGACGGGCTGGCCCGTGACGGCATCCGGCCCGAGGGGCACCCGTGGCAGGAGCCCGACGGTGGCTTCACCGCTGCCGGCCGGGTCGACCTGCACGCCTCCGTCGACACCGAGGGTCGCACCAACGACCGGCGCGATGACTTCGAGACGGTCTACGGCGACTGGGACGCCGTTCGGGAGGCAGCCACCGCGACCGGTGCTCCAGCCGTCCTCCACGCCGAGGGGCACGAGGCTCTCGCCGCCGCGGAGAAGGACCCCGGCAACCTCTCCGACGAGCACGCACTGACCCTGATGACCGCCGAGGGCGACCTGCTGCGCCAAGTCACCAAGCTCGCCGACGACCTGCGCCAACAGGTCAACGGCGACACCGTGACCTACGTCGTCAACCGCAACATCAACTTCACCAACGTCTGCTACGTCGGCTGCCGGTTCTGCGCCTTCGCCCAACGCAAGACCGACGCGGATGCGTACTCCCTGGATCTGGACCAGGTCGCCGACCGTGCCGAGGAGGCGTGGAACCTCGGCGCCACCGAGGTCTGCATGCAGGGCGGGATCGACCCCGAGCTCCCCAGCACCGCCTACTTCGACCTCGTCCAGGCCGTCAAGCAGCGGGTGCCGGAGATGCACGTGCACGCCTTCTCCCCGATGGAGATCGTCAACGGCACCTCCCGCACCGGACTGTCCATCGAGGACTTCCTGATCAAGGTCCGCGAGGCCGGGCTCGGATCGCTCCCGGGCACCGCCGCCGAGATCCTCGACGACGAGGTCCGCTGGGTCCTGACCAAGGGCAAGCTGCCCGCGAAGACCTGGATCGAGATCGTCTCCACCGCCCACCGCGTCGGCATCCCCACGACCTCGACGATGATGTACGGCCACGTCGACAACCCACGCCACTGGGTCGGCCACCTCCGCGTCCTCGCCGGCATCCAGGACAAAGCCCGCGAGCACGGAAACGCCGGGTTCACCGAGTTCGTACCCCTCCCCTTCGTCCACACCAGCGCCCCGATCTACCTCGCCGGCGCCGCCCGCCCGGGCCCGACCATGCGTGACAACCTCGCCGTCCACGCCCTCGCCCGAATCATGCTCCACGGCCGCATCGACAACATCCAGACCTCCTGGGTCAAGCTCGGCATCGACGGCACCAGGGCGATGCTCCAAGCCGGAGCCAACGACCTCGGCGGCACCCTCATGGAGGAGACCATCTCCCGGATGGCCGGCTCCGAGCACGGCTCGGCAAAGACCGTCGCCGAGCTCGAGGAGATCGGCGCAGGCATCGGCCGTCCTGTCGCAGAGCGGACGACCCTCTACGGGACGCGATGAACCTGCGGTGGGTGGAGCGACGACTCGTCGCACCGTTCTACCTGGAGATGATGGGTTCGAACGTGACCTGGCTGGACAAGAGGAAGTACGGAAAGCTGGTCCGCGTCGGACGGAAGGCGACGTCCACGCAAGTGAGGGCGCTGCTGCGGGGCGGCTCGCTGACGGTCGATGCGTGGTACGAGGCTGCAGCTGAGTCGCGGGATCGGGCCGCCCTGCTGGCCCATGTCACCGGCGTTGCTCCGGATCATCTGCACTGGCGACCAGTCGTGATGGGCGCCTGGCTCAGCCTCGCCTGTGGCCCCGATGAGATCGCCGACGACATCCTCTTCTCTCTTGCCCGTTGTGACGGCGACCTGACAGCCGCTCCCCTGTGCACGGCAGCCGTCCTCATCGCCGGCGACGCGGCAGTTGAGACGCTCAGGTTCAACCGCCTTCGAGCGGACGAACACGAGGCTGACGCAGTGATGTTCCTCGACGCTGCGCTGGAGCACCTCGGAGAGGTTCCAGCAGACCGGCCCGACGACGGAATGCGGGAGCACTTCCGACAGCTCGTCGACTTTGGCTACGCCTTCGGCACGACCTTGCGCGATAGACCAGGTCAGCGTCCCAGCCGAACGATCGAGACGGCCAGATCGACGAGCGATCGGGCGCGGCGTACGAGCGTCTCCGCCTTCGTATGACCGATGAGTGCGGCCCCGTACTCGACCTCTGCCTTCGCCGACACCAATTCCCGCAGCGATCGCTCTGCCGAGGCGCCATCCGGCCGCTTGGCGAGGACGCGGCCGAGCTCCTTGACAGCAGCGGCGTGGTCCTTGCTCTTGCCGGTCGTCCCAACGAGTGAGGTGACGATGGCATCCTTCGCGCTGATCCCGGCATGGATCGAGTCGCCGGCCGCCGGGGTGTAGCGCTCTAACTCGAGGTTGTCCTCTGCCGACTCGATGTACTCCTCGGCCTTCCTCAGATAGGCCTTGGCGTGATTCGACTGCTCCGCCCTCACCATTACGCGACCCCACGGCGACGACGCGGCATTCGACCCACGAGCGCAACGCCGTCGCGGGCGATCTCGGCGTTAACCGGCTCGCCGGGATCGGCAAACTCCTCAGGGGTGAGAACCAGGACGTCACAGTCGTTGCCGAGTCGCGCCCGTACGGCGCTCTGGAGGTCGACGCCGCCGTCCCACCCGTCCGGCGCGATGACCGCCAGATCGACATCGCTCTCCGCCGTGGCCTCGCCTCGCGCGATGGACCCGAACAGCACGACCGCATCGACCTCGTCGCCCACGTTCGCGGCGACGACCTCGGTCAACGAGGCGAGTGGATCGACCAGTGCACGGAGCGGCGGGACCGCGACGTGGTCGTCGTTGACGACGTAGATGTACGCAGGACCGACAGGACGGGACTCGATGACGCCGATCTGCTCCCATACCTTGAGAGCCTCCTGCACCGACCAGAGACTGAAGTTGTCGCGTACCAACGAATGGATCTGACGTCCGGTCAGCGGATCCCCCGAGCGCAGCAGGGCGGCGAGGACCGCCCCCCGGGCTCCGGGAAGAACGCCTCCGAAAGGCTGCCCGATCATCATAGGAACACTCTAACGGTCATATGACTGGAATTCCAGTCATATGACGGGTACGCCGGTCAAACGACGCCCATGTCCCCATCGAGAAGTGGCAGGGGGTATCGGAAACGGCTACCCTCTACGATCCTCGCTGAACCGTCTCGAGGAAGAGTGAGATGTCCGAACCCGGCAGCACCGCTCAACAACAACCGAAACCCACCGAGCTCGCCAACGCGGCGGCTGAGGAGGCCCGTCGGCG
>JALZDD010000292.1 GCA_030862715.1 Actinomycetota bacterium
AAGCCCGGCGTAAGGCGGACTGCCGGACAAACCGGCGCGGAAGCGAGCGCGAAGCGACATGCGCGAGCAGCGTACGAAATCTTTTGAAGACCGAGTGACAGGATTGACATCGTGACAGCACAGAAGCTGGACGGCACCGCGACGCTGAAGGCGATCAAGGCCGAGCTCGCCGAGCGGGTCGAGAAGCTGAAGGCCCAGGGCATCACTCCGGGCCTGGGCACGGTGCTGGTGGGCGATGACCCGGGGAGCCGGTGGTACGTCAACGCCAAGCACAAGGACTGCGCCGAGATCGGCATCGAGTCGATCCGGGTGGACCTGCCGGGGACGTCGACACAGGAAGAGGTCGAGACGGAGATCGACCGTCTCAACGCAGACCCGGCGTGCACCGGCTTCCTGGTGCAGCAGCCGACCGGTCTGGACGAGTTCGCGCTGCTCTCCCGGGTCGCTCCGGAGAAGGACGTCGACGGGCTGCACCCCTACAACCTCGGCAAGCTGGTCCTCGGTGAGGATGGTCCGCTGCCGTGCACCCCGGTGGGCTGCATCGAGCTGGTGCGTCGCCATGGCGTCGAGATCAACGGCGCCGAGGTGGTCGTGGTCGGCCGCGGACTGACCGTCGGGCGTCCGCTGGGCCTGCTGCTCACCCGCCGAAGCGAGAACGCCACGGTCACCCTGTGCCACACCGGCACCCGCGACCTGGCCGCTCACACCCGCAATGCCGACATCGTCGTGGCGGCCGCGGGCGTGCCCGGGATCATCACCAAGGACATGATCAAGCCCGGCGCGGCGTTGCTGGACGTCGGTGTCTCCCGGGTCGACGGTAAGATCGCAGGAGACCTGGCCGAGGACGTTTGGGACGTGGCTGGCTGGGTGTCGCCGAACCCGGGTGGGGTGGGTCCGATGACACGCGCCATGCTGCTCTCCAATATCGTCCTCAGCGCCGAGAAGGCTCTCGAAAGGCTCTGAAATGGTGTCCGTCCACCCCCCGCTAAGCCCCACGCCGGAGGCTCCCGCACCGGTGGTGGCGACGCCTGAGGTCGAGAAGACGGACCACCAGGACGTACGCAGCTTCCCCTCGACCATCGGAGGGTTCGTCTACCTCGGGGTGCTGACGGCGGCGATCGTCGGTCTCGGGCTCGTCGGCTTCGGCCACTGGCGGGTGGGGATCATCGTCCTCGCCGCCGGGGTGGGGGCCGCGTCGCTGGGGCGTGCGGTGCTGCGTACGAAGGATGCCGGGATGCTGGCGGTGCGCAACCGCTGGTTCGACGTGGCTCTGCTGGCGCTGACCGCGGGTGCGCTGTGGATCCTCGCGGTGACCGTTCCAGGCGAATAAGAGACGTACAGATAGCACGAAGGCCGTCCCGAGGGGCGGCCTTCGTGCTTCTCGAGACTACTGCTCGATCGGGACCCATTCCTGCTTGGCGTAGTCCCAGCGCCAGCCGTCCTGCTCGTAGACCGGCAGGTCGCCCTCGGCGGCCTGGGTCGGCTGCTGCCACGCCGGCTGGCCGCCACCGGAGACGACCGTGCGGTCGCCGGTGTCCGGAGCCGGAGGTGTCGGGTCGGCGGGCGCGGCGGGTGCCGCCGGAGCCGCCGGAGCCGCCGGAGCCGCAGGGGCAGCCGGGGCTGCAGTGGCGGGGGCCGCCGGGGCGACAGCCTGGGAGTCCCAGGACGGGACGTTCTGGGCCGCGGTCAGGTTGTCGCCGCCGAAGGCGAGGCCGGCCCCCACGATCTCGGAGCCGTCCTTGCCGAGGAGCAGCGGGTAGACGAAACCGGCGACGGCGCCGCCGATAGCCGGGACGATCAGGAAGATCGGGAGGTTGGCCAGTGCGTCGGTGCCCGAGAAGAGAGCGGGGCCGAACGACCGGGCCGGGTTGACCGAGGTGCCGGTCAGCGGGATGCCGACGAAGTGGATCGCGGCCAGCGCAAGACCGATGGCGAGCGGCGCAGCGGTGGCGTTGGTGCCGGCCCGTACGTCGGTGACGCCGAGAATGATGAAGACGAAGATGAAGGTGAGGACCAGCTCGACCAGGATCGCGCCGACGATGCCGGTGCCGGCTCCGTCGCCGAAGCGGTTGGCGCCCAGGCCACCGTCGTTCCACGAGTTGTAGTCCGAGGAGAGCGCGATGAGGAACAGCACGATCGCGCCGATGGTGGCGCCGACGAACTGCGCGCCGATGTAGGCGCCGGCGTCCTTCCAGCTGATCCGGCCGGCGGTGGCCACACCGAGGGTCACCGCCGGATTGAAGTGGCCGCCGGAGATGCGACCGAAGGTGTAGGCACCGATCACGACGGCGATGCCGAAAGCGAGGCCGACGGCTGCGACCTCGAGACCCCAGGTCGCATTCTCGGGTCCAGCGTGGGTGGCGCCGGCGACGATTGCGACGACCGAGCCGCACCCGATGAACACCAGGATGAATGTCCCGATGACCTCGGCTGCGAGTTTCTGGATGAAGGTCGGCTCAGCCGCCGACAGTGATTCCTCAGTCATGTCCCCTTAACCCTTCAATGTCTGTTGACGTCGGTCAGACCCATCGACACCCGAGAGCACTCAGGTATCAGTAGTCACCTGAACAACATGAGGTGTTGACACACAGTAACTCTTTTGCGACGGCACATCGTGGTGCTTAGGTGGGGCAGGGCGGTGTCTCATCACCCTTTCTGATATCTTGATGTCAAGACACTTTCCTTCGTCCGGGTCCCCGGCCTCAGTCATACGCAGATCGCAACTTGTCAGGAGTAGCCACAGCAATGGCCGCACGAATCATCTACACCCACACCGACGAGGCGCCGCTGCTGGCGACGTACTCCTTCCTTCCGATCGTCTCGGCCTACGCGGCCAAGGCGGGGGTCGAGGTCGAGACGCGTGACATCTCCGTGGCCTCGCGCATCCTGGCCCAGTTCGGCCTCGCCGACGACGCGCTCGGCGAGCTCGGTGACCTGGCGAAGACGCCGGAGGCCAACATCGTCAAGCTGCCCAACATCTCCGCCTCCGTCCCGCAGCTGAAAGCCGCGATCAAGGAGCTGCAGCAGAAGGGCTACGAGCTTCCCGACTACCCCGAGTCGCCCTCCACCCCCGAGGAGGAGGAGGTCCGGGCCAAGTACGACAAGGTCAAGGGCTCCGCGGTGAACCCGGTCCTGCGTGAGGGCAACTCCGACCG
>JALZDD010000297.1 GCA_030862715.1 Actinomycetota bacterium
GGCGGTCATCACCCGCCGGGTGCTGTCGCGGCGCGAGCGGCCGACCGCGATCGTCTACGACAGCGACGTGATGGCCGTGGCCGGCCTGGGCGTCGCCCTGGAGATGGGGGTGCGGGTGCCGCAGGACGTCTCGATCCTCTCCTTCGACGACTCGCTGCTCGCCCGGCTCACCCACCCCTCGCTGACCGCCCTGACCCGAGACACCCAGGGCTGGGCCACCGAGGCCGCGCGCGGGCTGCTTCGGCTTATCGCCGACCCGACCCTGACCGTCCGCCACCAGTCGAGCACCCCGGTGCTCGTCCCGCGGGAGAGCACGGCTCCGCCTGCCGGACAGTGATTGCCCCGGTTTACTTAATCGGTTTATATTGCGCGGGTGCCAGCTCTTCCGACGCCCTCAGCCACTGCCCCGTTGCGCTTCGGCGCCAACCACGTGCCCTCATCCGGCTGGTTCTACTCCTGGCTCGACTTCGACGCCGACCAGATCGCCCGCGACTTCGACGACCTCGCCGGGCTCGGCCTCGATCACGTACGCATCTTCCCGGTCTGGCCGTGGATCCAGCCCAACCGCTCGCTGATCCGGTCCTCGGCGGTCGACGACGTGCTCACCACCATCGACCTGGCCGCTGGCCGCGGGCTCGACGTCTGCGTCGACCTGGTCCAGGGCCACCTGTCCAGCTTCGACTTCCTGCCGTCGTGGGTGCTCACCCACCACCAGCGATCGCTCTTCAGCCACCCGGAGGTGCGGGACGGACTGCGCACCTACGTCGACACCCTCTCCGGCGCGGTCGCCACCCGGGACAACGTCTTCGCCCTGACCCTCGGCAACGAGGTCAACAACCTGTGGCCGTCCAACCCGACCACCATCGCCGAGTCCCGCTCCTGGGCCGAGGAGCTCCTCGAGACCGCCCGCAAGGCGGCCCCCGGCCTGCTCTGCCTCCACTCACTCTTCGACGACGCCTTCTACGCGCCCGACCATCCCTTCGGACCCGCCGACGCCACCACGCTCGGCGACCTCAGCACCGTGCATTCCTGGGTCTTCAACGGCGTCGGCGCGATCGACGCGCCCCTGGGGCCGGCCACGCTCACGCATGCCGACTACCTGGTCGAGCTGGCCGCTGCGTACGCCGCCGAGCCGGGGCGTCCGGTCTGGCTCCAGGAGATCGGCGCTCCCCTGCCGGAGATCGGACCCGACAGCGTGCGCGAGTTCGTCACCGGAACCATCGACCACGTCGTCCAGAACCCGGCTCTGTACGGCATCACCTGGTGGTGCTCCCACGACCTGAGCCGATCGCTGGTCGACTTCCCCGAGCGGGAGTACGACCTCGGCCTCTTCACCGTCGACCACCGCCCCAAGCCCGTCGCCGAGGCGCTGGCCGAGGCGATCGTCGAGTACAGCGGTCCTCGCCCCACACCCACGCCACGACAGCGGCTCGAGTGCCCCGTCGACCTGATCCGCGAACCCGAGCGCCGCGCCGAGGTCGCCCCCGGCAGCGACTTCCACCGCTCCTGGGTCGCCGCCCGGGTCGACGGGCCGGTCGAGATCGTCCCGCCATCGGTCACGACCTGACCGTCGTCCCCCGTCGATACGACGGCACCATGGCGAGCAGCGCGACCCCGGTGAGCGCGGCCGCCACCCACACCGGCCCGAGATCGCCGTGGGCCGACAACGTCGCCGCTCCGATCGCCGGACCCGCTACGGCGCCGATGTTGAGCGCGACGGTCGCGTAGGAGCCGCCCACCGTCGGCGCAGCAGAGGCGGCGTAGAGCACCCGCGCGATCAGGCTGCTTCCGACCGCGAACGCCAGGGCGCCCTGGACGAACACCAGGACGAGCAGCGGCACCGGACGGTCTGCGAGCAGCGCCATGCTCAGCCAGCCCAGCAGAAGGGCGGGCGAGGCCACGCCGATGGTCAGCCGCGGGTGCCGGTCGGAAAGCCGCCCGGCAGCGGCGACCCCGACGAAGGAACCGGCGCCGAACAGCACCAGAGCCAGCGACACCCACACCTCCTCCAACCCGGCCGTGCCGGTCACGATCGGCGCCAGAAAGGTGAAGGCGGCGAAGGTTCCACCGTTGACCAGCGCGCCCAGGAGCATCGCGACGAGCAGGCGTGGCGCTCTGAGCTGGGCGAGCTCGGAGCCCAAGGAGGGACCAGGCCCGTCCGGTGCCTCCCGGTTGCGGGACCGCACCCCGTTGGCGATCCCGATCGCCGCGGGCACGCACAGCAGCGCCACCGCCCAGAGCGTCGCCCGCCAGCCGAGGGCCGTGCCGAGCAGCGCACCCGCCGGCACGCCGGCGACGGTGGCGAGCGTCGTACCGGACAGCAGGACCGCGAGCGCACGTCCCTTCTGGTCGGGGGCCACGAGGCGGGTCGCGGTGCTGAGCGCGACCGCCAGGAACCCGGCATTGGCGACCGCCGCCACCACCCGGGTTGCGAACAGCACTGCGAAGGACGGGGTGATCGCGGCGACGACGTGACAGACGGCGAAGAGCACCAAGCAGCCGAGGAGCGTGGCCCGGGCAGGCCACCGACGGGCGAAGGCGGCCATCGCCGGTGCGCCGAGGACCATCCCGACGGCGAAGGCGGACGTGAGCAGGCCGGCCGTCCCGACGGAGACGTCGAGGTCGGCGGCGATGTCCGGCACGAGGCCGGCGAGCATGAATTCCGAGGTGCCCATGGCGAAGACCGCCAGGGCAAGCAGGTAGAGCGCGAGAGGCATGCGAGAACTCCGAGGCAGAAACGGACGGAAGGCGTCTCGTCACCACGGCCAGCACCCCAGGGATGCACATCAATCGCCCGCGCCAGGAAAGGCGGCAGGGCGGAAAGCTAGAACCTCAGTGGCTCAGGGGGCTGACGGCGTGACCGAAAGCCCCCAAAGTGTCTGCTTCGGGGCTCGACATGGTCCGCAGGCTACCGCAGCGCCCGGCCGGCGTACGCGACCTGGCGGTCGGCAGCCTGG
>JALZDD010000301.1 GCA_030862715.1 Actinomycetota bacterium
GGCGGTCATCACCCGCCGGGTGCTGTCGCGGCGCGAGCGGCCGACCGCGATCGTCTACGACAGCGACGTGATGGCCGTGGCCGGCCTGGGCGTCGCCCTGGAGATGGGGGTGCGGGTGCCGCAGGACCTCTCGATCCTCTCCTTCGACGACTCACTGCTCGCCCGGCTCACCCACCCCTCGCTGACCGCCCTGACCCGCGACACCCAGGGCTGGGCCACCGAGGCCGCGCGCGGGTTGCTCCGGCTGATCGCCGACTCGACCCTCACCGTCCGCCATCAGTCGAGCACCCCGGTGCTCGTCCCGCGGGAGAGCACGGCTCCGCCTGCCGGACACTGATTGCCCCGGGTTACTTAATCGGTTTATATTGCGCGGGTGCCAGCTCTTCCGACGCCCTCAGCCACTGCCTCGTTGCGCTTCGGCGCCAACCACGTGCCCTCATCCGGCTGGTTCTACTCCTGGCTCGACTTCGACGCCGACCAGATCGCCCGCGACTTCGACGATCTCGCCGGGCTCGGTCTCGACCACGTACGCATCTTCCCGGTCTGGCCGTGGATCCAGCCCAACCGCTCGCTGATCCGGTCCTCAGCGGTCGACGACGTGCTCACCACCATCGACCTGGCCGCTGCCCGCGGGCTCGACGTCTGCGTCGACCTGGTCCAGGGCCACCTCTCCAGCTTCGACTTCCTGCCGTCGTGGGTGCTCACCCACCACCAGCGATCGCTCTTCAGCCACCCGGAGGTGCGCGATGGCCTACGCACCTACGTCGACACCCTCTCCAGCGCGGTCGCCACCAGGGACAACGTCTTCGCGCTGACCCTCGGCAACGAGGTCAACAACCTGTGGCCGTCCAACCCGACCACCATCGCTGAGTCGCGTTCCTGGGCCGAGGAGCTACTGGAGACCGCCCGCAAGGCGGCTCCCGGCCTGCTCTGCCTCCACTCTCTCTTCGACGACGCCTTCTACGCGCCCGACCACCCGTTCGGGCCCGCCGACGTCACCACGCTCGGCGACCTCAGCACGGTGCACTCCTGGGTCTTCAACGGCGTCGGCGCGATCGACGCGCCCCTGGGGCCGGCGACGCTCACGCATGCCGACTACCTGGTCGAGCTGGCCGCTGCGTACGCCAAGGAGCCCGGGCGTTCGGTCTGGCTCCAGGAGATCGGCGCTCCACTGCCGGAGATCGGACCCGACAGCGTGCGCGAGTTCGTCACCGGAACCATCGACCACGTCGTCCAGAACCCGGCCCTGTACGGCATCACCTGGTGGTGCTCCCACGACCTGGACCGATCGCTGGTCGACTTCCCCGATCGGGAGTACGACCTCGGTCTCTTCACCGTCGACCACCGGCGCAAGCCCATCGCCGAGGCGTTGGCGGAGGCGATCGCCGAGCACAGCGGCCCTCGCCCCACACCCACGCCTCGACAGCAGCTCGAGTGCCCCGTCGACCTGATCCGCGAACCCGAACGCCGCGCCGAGGTGGCCCCCGGCAGCGACCTCCACCGTGCCTGGGTAGCCGCCCGGGTCGACGGGCCGGTCGAGATCGTCCCGCCATCGGTCACGACCTGACCGTCGTCCCCCGCCGATACGACGGCACCATGGCGAGCAGCGCGACCCCGGTGAGCGCGGCCGCCACCCACACCGGCCCGAGACCGCCGTGGGCCGACAGGGTCGCCGCTCCGATCGCCGGACCCGCAACGGCGCCGATGTTGAGCGCGACGGTCGCATAGGAGCCGCCCATGGTCGGCGCAGCAGAGGCCGCGTAGAGCACCCGCGCGATCAGACTGCTTCCGACCGCGAACGCCAGGGCGCCCTGGACGAACCCCAGGACGAGCAGCGCCACCGGACGGTCCGCGAGCAGCGCCATGCTCAGCCAGCCCAGCAGCAAGGCGGGCGAGGCCACGCCGATGGTCAGCCGCGGGTGCCGGTCGGAGAGCCGCCCGGCAGCGGCGACCCCGACGAAGGAGCCGGCGCCGAACAGCACCAGCGCCAGCGACACCCACACCTCCTCCAACCCAGCCGTGCCGGTCACGATCGGCGCCAGGAAGGTGAAGGCGGCGAAGGTCCCACCGTTGACCAGCGCGCCCAGGAGCATCGCGACGAGCAGGCGTGGCGCTCTGAGCTCGGCGAGCTCGGAGACCAAGGAGGGTCCAGGCCCGTCCGGTGCCTCCCGGGTGCGGGACCGCACCCCGTTGGCGATCCCGATCGCCGCGGGTACGCACAACAGCGCCACCGCCCAGAACGTCGCCCGCCAGCCCAGGGCCGTGCCGAGCAGCGCGCCCGCCGGCACGCCGGCAACGGTGGCGAGCGTCGTACCGGACAGCAGGACCGCGAGCGCACGTCCCTTCTGATCGGATGCCACGAGGCCGGTCGCGGTGCTGAGCGCGACCGCCAGGAACCCGGCGTTGGCGACCGCCGCCACCACCCGAGTTGCGAACAGCACGGCGAAGGAGGGGGTGATCGCCGCGACGACGTGACAGGCGGCGAAGAGCGCCAAGCACCCGAGGAGCGTGGCCCGGGCGGACCACCGGCGGGCGAAAGCGGCCATGGCCGGTGCGCCCAGGACCATCCCGACGGCGAAGGCGGACGTCAGGAGTCCGGCCGTCCCGATCGATACGTCGAGGTCGGCGGCGATGTCCGGCACGAGGCCGGCGAGCATGAATTCCGAGGTGCCCATGGCGAAGACAGCCAGGGCAAGCAGATAGAGCGCGAGAGGCATGAGTGAACTCCGAGGCAGAAACGGACGGAAGGCTTCTCGTCACCACGGCCAGCACCCCAGGGATGCACATCAATCGCCCACGCCAGGAGGAGGCGGCAGGGCGGGAAGCTAGAGCCTCAGTGGCTCAGGGGGCTGACGGCGTGACCGAAAGCCCCCAAAGTGTCTGCTTCGGGGCTCGACATGGTCCGCAGGCTACCGCAGCGCCCGGCCGGCGTACGCGACCTGGCGGTCGGCAGCCTGG
>JALZDD010000315.1 GCA_030862715.1 Actinomycetota bacterium
ACCGCCGTGGAGCACCGGGGCATCATCGAGGCTTTGCGTCAGCGTGATCTGGAGCTGCTCATCCAGCGCCTCAACGAGCACCGCAGCCGTGCGCACACCGAAGTTGGCACGCTGCTCGGTGGCAATCGCGTCGTCGCTCGGGTCTCGGTAGACGGAGCCTCTGCGCGCTGACGCATGGGCGTCTCGTGCCTGTGAGGTTGGCGCTCGGCTCGAGCAGTGGCGGTCACGAGCTTGTCCCTTGAGACTTTTCCGTACCACTGGTTCGGGCCAGAGCACCGGGGCGTGTTTGCGCCTCGCTCGCCCGCTGGGGTGGGCGAGTTGTCGTTAACATTGGTGCCGGCTACTTGGGCCGGTCCGGCCTGGGAGGTGGTTCCCCCCCGTGCCGAGGGATCGCGCTGAATGGTTCTCGCTGGAAGTTGATACCGGGGTCGAGGTATCGCCAGGCGGCGGTGTCGAGGGTGTCTTCGGTGCTGCCGCCCATGTGGCCGGTGGGAGACGGTGTTGTCGTAGTCGCCTTGGCTGGCGCCGCGGATCGCGAAGCCCCTCTGATTGTCATAGCCGGCGTATCGGAGCAGAGTCTGATCTGACCTGCTCACCGCCCGTGATCGCGTTGACGTAGGCGTATCCGAGCGCGGCAGCGAGGCCGCGCTCTTCTCGATCTGGCGCCGGTGTTCGCGGGCGTGGATACTGAGTCGCTGCAGGGGAGCGAGTTCGTCGTCGATTCCCGGGATGGCCGCCACTGCGAGTCGCCCGACCACCGAGGAGCTCGCCGCTTCTGTGCGGGCGTTCCTCCTCGATGACGTCGTCCCCCAGGTCGAGGGGCGCACGCAGTTCCACGCACGGGTGGCAGCCAGTGTCCTCGCTATGATCGAGCGCGAGTTGCTGCTCGGAGACGAGCAGGAGTTTGCCCATGAGGCGCGGCTCGGTGCGCTCGGATTCGACGACGGCGCGGCGTTGGCATCCGCGGTGCGCGAGGGCGGGTTCTTCGGTGAGCAGGCCGACCTGCTCTCGGCGCTCAGGCCCACGCAATGGACCGGCTCCTGGTCGCGAATCCGCGCTACCTGCAGCCCGCTGACTCGCCCGAGCCGGCGTGAGCCGACGATCGCGGCGGCGATGGTCTTGTTGCGGGCATAGCGTCCGTAGTCGGTGGGCCACGATAAGAGCTGGTCGAGACATGCAACCAGGTTGCGCGCCTCGGTCTCGAGGGCGCACGGCTGCTCAATGTGGGTGGTGGCGAGCTTCACCTCCTCGTCGCGAGCCTGGTCCCAGCCGGCGACGGCCTCCTCAGTCGATGCGTCGCCCTCATCCATAAATTCGGTGATGGTGGCCTAGAGGAGTGTCAGGATATTTGGTGAGGTCCCCGCGTACGACGTCAGTGTCCGTTCGGAGCTGGGTTACCCGCTCCTCGAGGGCGCCACGCTCAGTATGGATCGCTTCAATCGCCTCGCTGGTGGTCTTGACGATCTTCTTGGCGCTATCTCTGAACGCCCTGGTGGTCGCATCCGAGTGAGCCGCGGCCGCACGGCCAGGGTGTCCACGACTGCTCGCGCTGCATCGCCGACAGGTCGGCGCCTACTGGCGCCGTTATGAGGTCAGTCGTTGCGTTGTCTTTCGCAGGCGGTTCATGGCGAGCACCTTCCCGCAGCCTTCAAGGAGAGCCGTGGAGTTGGGTGTCCGGTTTGCGCACCCGGTGCAGAGCATCGGGGCTGAGCGAAACGCTGAAACCCGGAGGCATGGTCCGGAAGGATGCGGATCCGGAGCGTGTGCGTTGGGGCCTTCGGTGCGCCCATTGCATGGCTTCCACCCTGTCGCTTGCCTCGCCGGTGCTCGAGGACGTCGTCTGGGTCGTCGGGGTTCCGGTATCCGTCAACTACGGGCTGAGTCGCGTCAGCCTCCCGCCGATGCTCGTCGGGGCGTCAGTGCGCGAAGTCTGAGTGACTTGTCGGGCCTGGGCTAATGCGCCGCATCGGTGTTACCAGGTGGCACCCCTGGTGGGCCGAGGCACACGAATTTTGCTCCAAGGGTTGACTTGGCATTCGATACTGGATTCAATCTTGAACTACCTTGGGGTGGCCGAGGTCACGCCGACTGCTAAGGCAGGGAGAACGACATGGCATCGTACAAGCGGCAAGGCTGGCGGCGTGTACAGCGCGGCGCAGTCCGGATGCGCGCGACGGTCGTCGGGCTGACCCTGGTGGCCGGGCTCGTGGCGGCCTGCGGAAGCAGCGACGACGGCAACGCAGGGGCGAGCGGCGGAACGCTCATCATTGGCATTGAGCGTGAGTTCGGAAACCTGGACCCGGCAATCGACTCCGGTCTGTCGGGCGGCGGTTTCGCGCTCTACCTGCCCTACGCCGCCCTGGTTACCAAGAGCCCGAAGGACGGGAGCTATCAACCAGGACTGGCCGAAAAGTTTGGCTTCGTCGGCGAGGGCAACACCGTCTACGAGCTTACCGTTCGCAACGACGCCAAGTTCGCCGACGGTGAGCCGGTGAACGCCGCAGCAGTCAAGGCGTGGCTCGAGCACTTCGTGAAAGTGGGAGGTTCCATCGCGACCTTCCTGGACATCAAGTCCATCGAAACCCCCTCCGAGTTCGACGTCCGGATCACGCTGAACAAGCCGACTCCACTCGTAACCGACTACTTCGCGGGCGGCTGGGGCATGGTGATCTCACCGAAAGCACTCGACGATCCCGACCAACTCAGTGCCGGTGCTCCTGGTGCTGGGCCGTATTACTACGACCGGTCACAGACCGTGACTGGCAAAGGTGCGACCTACACTCTCCTGCCGAACAAGCACTACTTCGACCAGGACGCTATCAAGTGGGACAAGGTCGTCATCGAGGTCATCGAGGACCCCGCGACAATGCTTCGCTCGATGCAGTCGGGTCAGATCGATGTTGCTCAGGGAAACGTCACTACAACCAAGGCCGTTAAGAGCGCCGGACTGGATGTCTCCTCGGCCCCAGGCGGTGCCGTCGCAGTCAACTTCATCGACCTCAACGGCACCAAGACCAAGGCCCTTGAGGATGTGCGGGTGCGTCAGGCGCTGAACTACGCAATCGATCGGGAGGCGATCACGAAGTCCCTCTTCAGCGGTGCCGCCGAGCCGACCTCGGAGAGTGTGACGACCGACGCGCACCTCGACGAACTGGCGAACTACTACCCGTACGATCCCGAGAAGGCCAGGAATCTGCTGGCTGAGGCCGGCTATCCCGACGGCTTCACGATGGGCATCGTCGCGCCGACATTCGGCACTCTCTCCGGAAAGCCACTCACCCAAGCCCTCGCCCAGAACTGGGCCGACATCGGCGTCAAGCTGAAGGTTGTGTCGCCCGCGACGCAACCAGAGCTCCTGGACAAGTTCCTCTCGGAGTCCGCCTTCATCCTGGACACGCCTGCGATCCCTGCCCTTACCCTTGCATTGAACTTCCTGCCGGGAGCGTTCACCAACCCGTACAACGTAAGTACCCGAAGATGGAAGAGCTGGTGAACAAGGCTCTCGTCGCTCCAGAGCAGGAGCAGCCTGAATTGGCGGCACAGATGCTGACGGAGGTCGTGACTCAGGCGTATCGGGCCACGATCGCGGGGAGCAACAACCTGTTGTACTCCGGAGACCGAGTGTCGGGAGTCGAGGATCAGACCTGGTTCACGGACTCGCCCCTCCCGCTGGAGTGGGTGCCCGCGTCCTGAGGCTGACACGACGGCCCTCGGTGCGGGACTCACGCACCGAGGGCTGTCGTCCATTTCGCATAGAGATTGCGTAGTTTCCTGCACGCGGCCACGGGTGTGGTGGGGGCTGCTGCTCGAGACGATCGCAGTGCGCGGCAAGTCCGCGCCCCGGGCCAGAACCACGCTACGATCGTCCCTATCGCACGCATCCTGCGCGCTGATCAGTGCGTACTTTGTCGGGTTGACGACGAGGGGACCGAGGTGGGGGCGGCTGCGACGCATCGGGATTAGCCGGCGGGCGCGCGGCGTCTTGAAGGCACCGAAACCAGCCGTCAGACCGACCTCATGACACGTGCACAAATCAGGCGATAGACGACGCCGCCGGGAAATTCGTCATCGTCGCCAACACGCGGAGTGGAGGCCCGGCAGTCGAGTGGTCTCGCGGAGCGATCTCGTTGGAAGAGGGTCGTTTGCCCTGAGGTCGAGGTCGGTCAGTCGATGGTCCAGGTGTCGCCGGCGTTGATGAGCACGGTGAAACGCTCCTCAGGCGAGCCCTGGGCGGCGACCGCTCCGGACGCGGTGGCGACCTGGGCGCGGGCCTGGTCGTCGTACGTCGGCCGCTCGACCTGGCGGAAGATGCCGATCGGGCTGCGGTTGAGGTGGCCCGCGTCGGTCAGCCGCGAGATCGCGAACGCCCTGGACGGGTCCTGGTCATGCGCGTCGTGGACGATGATTGCCTCGGCCGCGACGGACGCGGTGTCGGCGACCTCGACGGCGCCTCCGGCGCCACGGACCAGGGCCTTGTCGCCGAGTCCGGTCGCCTCGTCGCGCACGCCGAAGGTGATCGGCTCGCCGTGGGTGAGCGGGATCAGGGCGCGGCTGCTTTCGCGGTCCTTGATCGCGTCGAAGGCACCGTCGTTGAAGATCGGGCAGTTCTGGTAGATCTCGACCAACGACGTGCCGCGGTGGGCGGCGGCCGCGCCGAGGACCGCGGTGAGGTGCTTGCGGTCGGAGTCAATGGTCCGCGCGACGAAGGACGCCTCGGCGCCGAGCGCGAGGGAGACCGGGTTGAAGGGGTGGTCGATTGAGCCCACCGGGGTGGACTCGGTGACCTTGCCGACTTCCGAGGTGGGGGAGTACTGGCCCTTGGTGAGGCCGTAGATCCGGTTGTTGAACAGCAGGATCGTCATGTTCACGTTGCGGCGCAGGGTGTGGATGAGGTGGTTGCCGCCGATGGACAGCGCATCGCCGTCACCTGTGACGACCCAGACCGAGAGGTCATCGCGGGCCGTGGCGATGCCGGTGGCGATCGACGGCTCGCGGCCATGGATCGAGTGCATGCCGAAGGTGTCGAGGTAGTACGGGAAGCGAGAGCTGCAGCCGATGCCGGAGACGAAGACGATGTTCTCGCGGCGCAGGCCTAGGTTGGGCAGGAAGGACTGGACGGCCTTGAGGACGGCGTAGTCGCCGCAGCCGGGGCACCAGCGGACCTCCTGGTTGGTGGAGAAGTCCTTGGCGGTCTGGGTATCGTCCTCGCCCAGCGTGGGGACGAGAGCGGTGCCTAGCGACGGCATGGGGAGATCGATGGTGCTCACGCGTGGGCTCCATTCGGGCTTGGCATGATCGCGACGCTCGGATGGTCGTGGTCGCTCACGTCGGTCGACGACGCGCCCCCGGGGGAGCCGACGGTCGTGAAGAACTCAGCGTTGATGGCGGTGAAGTCAGTTGACTCGGCGGGCACGTCGTCCTCGTAGAAGATCGCCTCCTCCGGGCACACGGGTTCGCAGGCGCCGGTCGACGCACTCGTCCGGGTGGGTGTACAGCATCCGCTTGCCTTCGTAGATGCAGTCAACCGGGCACTCGTCTATGCAGGCGCGGTCCTTGATGTCGATGCAGGGGGTTGCGATCACGTAGGTCATCGGTGCGGTCCTTCTTTGTGGCCGGCGGGCTCGTCGATGCCGTATGGGCCGAGGTCGACCTCGTGACCCTCGGCCTCGCCGACGAGGACGCCGATGGCCTCTGCGAGGTCGGCGGACTTGAGTGGCAGGCCAGAGACGTGGTTGTAGCCCTGGGCGTCGACGAGGTACTCTGCGCGCAGCATCCTGGAGAGTTGGCCCAGGTTCATCTCGGGGACAAGGACCTTTTCGTATGACTTGAGGATCGCGCCGAGGTCCTTGGGGAACGGGTTGAGGTGGCGCAGGTGGACCTGCGCGACGTAGTACCCGGCACGGCGCACGCGGCGGCACGCGGCACCGATCGGACCGTAGGTCGAGCCCCAACCGATCACGAGGACCTTGGCGCCGCGCCTGTCGCTGGCGGACGGGTCGTCGACCTCGAGCGGAGGGAAGGAGTCAGCGATCTTCTGGATCTTCTCCTGGCGTATCCGGACCATCTTGTCGTGGTTGGCCGGGTCGTAGGAGATGTTGCCGTGGCCCTCGCCCTTTTCGAGACCACCGACGCGGTGCTCGAGGCCGGGCGTGCCCGGCACGGCCCACGGGCGGGCGTACGTCTCTGGGTCCCTGAGGTAGGGCTGGAACTTTCCTTCCTGGTCGACGGGGGC
>JALZDD010000376.1 GCA_030862715.1 Actinomycetota bacterium
GAGGATCCGGGTGCGCGCTCGGTACCACCAGTAGTCGCTCTGGGCGATCGATGGAGAGCCGCCCGTCCTGGTGCCCAGCAGCATGCCCGTTTCGGTCATCGGATGGAGATCTCGCTCACGTGGGTCGACTGATGTTTGTGGATGGGGGCGGAGGTACCAGCAGCGTAGGCCAGCGCGATCTCATCGGCGATGCGACGCACGCCAACTGAGAAGGGTGTTTGTGTCCGTTTGTCGATCTCCGGCCACACGACGCTGCGGACGCGCAGGTCGCGTGCCTGACCGGGCGTGCCGGCTCCCGGGATGCGCAGCCTCGCCCGTCGTCTGAAGACGCGGTTGGTCTCGCCGATGACGGCCGAGAGGGTCACTCCGGTGCCGGTGGCCAGGATCTTGACGACGGCGTTCGATCCGGCACCTCGGACGTGCTCGTGGAGCCCGTCGAGGGCATCGACGACCATCTCGGCGCAGTCGCCGACGTAGAGATAGTCCCGGATGGTGTCGAAGGAGACCCAGACCGGCAGTGGCGTGCCGCGCAGCTGGGCCAGACACAGCTGAGAGACGAGGCCCTGGGGCTTGGAGAGCTTCTGGCCAGGCCCGTAGAGATTGGTGATCCGGCCGAGAAGCGCCACCGATCCGGTCTCGGCGCAGAACGCGGTCAGCGCCTCCTCCATGGCCAGCTTGGCCCTGCCGTACGCCACCAGCGGACGAGGCTCGGAGAGCTCGGTGAACGGGGGATCGGCCGAACCGGCGTAGACGCCACCGACGGAGGAGGCGAAGAAGAACGCGAGCCGGGTGGTGGGCCGCAGCGCCGCACGCAGGTCGGCGAGCACATCGCGGAAGAGCGACACCTCGGTCTCGAGCTCGTCCGCCGGCGTGGCCACGAAGCCCGCGCCGGCGCACCAGGCGATGTTCACGCGGCCGTCCGGCGAAGAGTCGACGAACGCGGTGAGCTCGGACCTCAGGACGGCGCGCGCGGCGACCGGGTCGTGCCAGGGCACGCTCACCCTCCGCACAGAGGCCCCCGAGCGCTCGAACGCGCTGCTCACATGGCGGCCGAGCAGACCGCCACTACCGACGACGAGCGTGGGCGGTCGGGACGGGCGCTGAGCGCCGGTCACTCGGGATGGCCCGGCAGGGGTGACTCGCGAAGCGGGCCGTTCGCGGGGTCACTGACGATGACGTAGAGCGGCTTGCCCATGGCCATGTTGACGGAGACGCCGAGGTATTCGGCGATCACCCCGAGGGTGAGCATGATGAAGCCGGAGCAGACCAGCACGGCCGCCATCAACGACGTCCAGCCCTGGACCGGGACCCCCCCGGCGAGACGGGCGACGACCAGCACGACCGCGAGGACGATGCCGGAAGCGGCGAGCAGGGCTCCGCAGATGCTGACCGCACGCAGCAGTCGGGTGCCGCCGGTGAGCACCATCCGCCAGAAGTGCGACATCAAGGAGCGGTAGTTGTAGCCGGAGGGCCGCTCACCCTCCTCGCGCAGCTCCACCGGGCACGTCGCCACATCCGAGATCACCCAGCTCAGCGCGACATCGAGGTAGACCCCGTTGGCGGCGTAGGCGGACACGCTCCGGCCGTACTCGCCCAGGATCAGGCGGAAGCTGTTGAACTGCCGGGCGCTCCCGCCGGGCATGAGACGGTCGATGACGACCTTCGAGCCGCGCGACGTCAGGTTGCGCAGCGGACCGTGGGGCGCCGCGTTGGTGGGGCGGGCGTAGACGAGGGCGGCCCGCTCCCTGAGCGCGGTGTCGAGCATCGGCAGGATGTACGCCGGGTCGTGCTGTCCGTCCTCGTCCATCGTGACGATCCAGTCCGACCCCGACGAAGCCAGGCCGGCAAGGGTCGCGGCGTGCTGACCGAAGTTGCGGCTCAGCCAGATCGGGCGAACGATGTCGTACTTCTCGGCGAGCTGTCGCATGGCGAGATCAGAGGTGTCCGGGCCGTGGTCGTGGACCAGGAGGATCTCGGTGACACGTCCCTGATGCCCGTTCGGGGTGACGAACGGTTCGGCGAGGTCGACGACCTCGCTCACCACTTCCGGAAGCGTCTCGGCACCGCGGTAGACCGGGATGATGACGGAGACGGTGTGCATCGGGGACATTGCCTAGGAAAATAGCGCATCGAGCCGGGCTCGGGCTTGCTCCGAGCTGGCGTTTTCTTGGCATGATCACGCGGGTGACTGCAGACCCGGCGACCCTAGGCGTCGCAGCTGAGGCGAAGTCCACCTCGGACCGCATGTTTTCGGGCCGCGTTTTCTCGGGAGGGCCCTGGTCGGGACTTCTCCCGGGCGTGCTGGTGGTAGGCGCGACGCTCGCTCTCGCGATGCGCGTCGCGGGAGTCGACCTCGGCGACGCGCTGCTCTTCACCGGGTACGTCCTGGCGTTCCTCACCTTCCCGGGCACCGTGGTGTGGCGAGCGGTCGCCAAGCCGGGACCGAGTCTCGGCAACGACCTGATCCTCGGCACCATCCTCGGGCTCGTCCTCGAGGCTCCGCTCTATGTGCTGTTGCGGCTGTTCGATCTCCCCCAGTTGATCTACGGCTATCCGGTCGCGGTGCTCGCCGGCGCGCTTGTCGTCGTCTGGCGCCGACGACGGGTCGGTCCGGTGGTGGTCGGACGGGCGAGCCTGTGGTCGTGGGCCGGTGCGGCTGTGGCGTTCGTACAGATTCTTCTGGTCACGAACCAGATGTGGTCATACCGACCGATCGACGCCTTGCGGGCGCCGTACGTCGACGAGCCCTTCCACCTCGCGATCGCCGGCGATCTGCTGCACCACTTTCCCGCCCAGATGCCGTGGGTGGAGGGCACACCGCTCTTCTATCACTGGCTGGTCTACGTCCACCTGGCGTCGGCAGCGACGGTCACTCACATCGAGCTCATCGTGCTCATGCGAAGCCTGTCGATCGCGCTGCTCGTCCTGCTCGCCGTCGGCGGGGCGTACGCAGCGGCCACACGCCTCACCGGACGGAAGTGGCCCGGGGTCGTCGCCGCTCTCGTCTTCGCCATGGGTGCCACCCCGGACTTCTTCGGCTGGACGAGCCTGGTCAGCCCCGCGCAGCTGGCCTTCGACTCCGTCACCCGCGCGTTCTACAGCCCGACGCACGCTTTCGTGATGCCGCTCCAGATCGTCCTGATGGTGCTGGTCGTCGAGATGATCCGGCGGGAGCGGTGGCAGTGGCGGCCGTGGTTGCTGACGGTGGTCGTCATGGTCGCCGTCGCCGGTGCGAAGTCTTCCGCCCTGCCGACGATCATCGCCGGCCTGTTCCTCGCGCTCGTGGTCTCGGCCGTGCTGCGTCGCAAGCGGATGGCCGGCATCCTCGGCGCCCTGTTCGGTTCGGCCGTAGCGGTCTTTCTGGTCGCGCAGCAGCTGTTCTATGGCGGCGGCACCCGGGCGACAGGGATAGACCTCAACGGGAGCACCGTCCAACGGCTCGGCATCTTGATGCTGCCGGAGGGCGAGACCCTCCCCGGGTCTGCGCCTGTGTCGATCTGGATCAGCTTCACGGTCGGGTTCGTCCTCGTCGCCGTGCCGGTGGTCATCGGCTTGGTGCGTGGCGGCTGGCGACGGCCCGAGCTGCTGTTCCTGGCCGGCACCTGGGCCGCCGGCGCCGGCGCGATGATGGTCCTGAGCCATCCGGCGCTGAGCCAGGCGTACTTCCTCCTGGGCGCCAGCGGGTTCATCGCCGTCGTCATGGCCGTCTCGCTCTCGGACATCATCCCCGTCGACCTGTCGTGGCGTGACGGCCTCCGGATCGCTGGCTGCGCCGCTCTCGGCTGCCTCGCCCTCGTGGCCGTGAGGTTGTTGGTGGGCGACGACATGCCGGAAGACGGCTCGGCGTTCACGCCGACGTTGCTGACCCAGCTCGTCATCGGGCTGCTGGTGCTCGCTGTCGCACTCGCCGTCGTGCTCGCGTACGCCAAGCGCTCGACGATCGCGGTCCTCCCGGCCGTCGTGGCGCTGATGCTGGGAGTCGTGCTCGCCGGGGCGCCGCAGACCACCGCTCTGGCAACGGTCGGCCCGGCGCTTCCCCGGGCTCCCGACACGGACATCATCGGCCCAGGTGGAGTCGCCGCCGCACGGTTCGTCCGCGAGCACTCGCAGCCCGATGATCTGATCGCGACCAACGCCCACTGCATCGGGCTGCCCGTGCCCGACTGCGACCGCAGGAACTTCTGGATCGCGGCGTACGCCGAGCGCCGGGTCCTGGTGGAGGGCTGGGCCTACATCGACCCGCTCGTGGTCGGGCTGCCGTCAACGGACCTCAACAACTCGGCCTTTCTGCCGTTCTGGGACCCAGAGCTGCTCCAGGCCAACGATGCGGCCATCAGGAACCCGTCTCCGGCCACGCTCGCCACGCTGCGCGACGAGCACGAGGTCGACTGGCTCGTCGTCGACCGTCGCTATCGCGCCGACCTCCGCGGCCTGCGCCGCGAGCTCGGCCAGCCACGCTTCAAGGGCGGCCTGTACTCCGTGTTCGACCTGCGCTAGAGGCGCGGACCGATCACGCTCCGGTCAACGGCGCAGGAGGCGACGGAGCCGGCCACGCTGTGAGGCCTCCGCTTCCCTTCGACGGGCGCGGGCGTCCTCGACCTCCTGCTGGATCTCCTCCGGCATCGTGTGCAGA